>JAAXHR010000376.1:3477-4972 GCA_012270805.1 Dehalococcoidia bacterium | reverse complement strand
CCGTTGATGCAGGACATCCTCGACAAATACGACGCCGGCAACCACAGCCTCGGGAAGGTTGACGAGCGAATGACGACCGCCGGATATTCGAAAGACTCGGAAGGCTTCTGGACGAAGGACGGCGAACGCGTGGAGATCACGCTCGAGATTCCGTCGTGGATGAGGCCGCAAGGTCCATTCCTCGAGAAGCAGCTTCAGGCTGGCGGTTTCGATGCCGTGTTCAAGCAGGGCGAGCCAGCGACGATTGGCGACCGCTTGCGGCTGGGCGAGACCGAAGTGGTCTGGGTCCAGTGCGGATCCATCAATGAGCCGTACGACACCTTCAAGTCGTACCACTCCAAGAACTCCGGTCCTCCCGGCGAGGTCTATCAAGGTGCCGTCCAAGGCGGGCGTTACGAGAACCCAGAGATGGACGCGCTCTTGGACGAGATGGAAGGCATGCTGCACTCGCCGGACGACCCGCGTTACGTCGAATTGGCGCGCGGCGCGATGGAACTGTTCCTGCGTGATATGCCGGTGATCCACATCGCGGAGGAGCTGCACGTGATTGTTCACAACACGCACTACTGGCAAGGTTGGCCGGGTGTTGAGGATCCGTACGTTGCGCCTTACCCGCCGTGGAACGGTTGGTACCAGATCACTTTGAACTTGGAGCCGACTGGGAACTAGTCGAGTTATAAGACGGCGATTGCATCGCCGATGCATGGATCGAGCGGGTTGCGGTCAAACGACCGCAACCCGCTTTTCTTTGTACCGCTCTAATTCAACACTGATGATGTTCAATTTGGCAGTCGCGGACATCTTGGCTGTAAAATACGAATTTCGTGATAATCTGACGGTGATGCGACGATTATTAGGGTTCAATGCCTTGATAATTTCCGTAAATCGTACACATCAACCTGAACGGTAAAGAGGCTGAGCCCATGATGTTGCCAAAGAAATGGATTGTGTCAACACTGTTGCCTGGCATCGCGATACTTGTGGCATTAGCCGCGATCGGGGCATGTGGAGGAACTGAAACAGTGGTTCAGACGGTGGTTGTCAGAGAGGAGGTGCCGGTTGAGGTTCCTGTAACCGTTGAAGTCGAGAAGGAAGTCGTCGTTCAAGGCGAGACGGTGGTCCAGACTGTAGAGGTTGAGAAACAGGTTGTCGTCGAGAAAGAAGTCACCGCTACTCCCGACCCTAAGGCACTGAAGGACGTTCCTCGGAACCGGACTTTGGTTATTACTCACTGGAGCGATTCGTATCGGACGCAGCACGACAACGTTGAGAACTTCAACTGGTATTTGCCGGGAAACTCTCATGCACGGCACGCTGCGGCGAAGGGTTTGATCGAGTATCTGTTCTACACGAACCCAAACACCGGTGGCATATACAACTGGCTGGGAGAATCGTTTGAATACAACGACACGCTTGACGCCGTCGACGTGCAGGTACGTGACGGTGTGAAGTGGTCGGACGGGGTTCCGTTCACCGCGCACGATGTGAAATTCAC
>JAAXHR010000376.1:0-3450 GCA_012270805.1 Dehalococcoidia bacterium | reverse complement strand
CAGTTCGCGACGCCGGTTGGTGCACATAGCCCGATCGTTCCCAAGCATGTTTGGGAGAACGAAGATCCGTTGACTTTCAACAACTACGATCCGGGAAAGGGCTGGCCGCTTGGTACGGGACCATTCAAGCTAGTGCTTTCAACGCCTGAGGTGCAACTCTATGATCGCCGCGATGACTGGTGGGGGAGTGTGACAGGTTTTCACGATCCGCCCAAGGTCGAAAGGATCCAATATATCCCGGTCGCCAACGATGACATCGCCGGACAGTTGTATATCAACAACCAGTTGGATGCCGGTCCTCCCTTGTTGAAAGGGACCTTTGAGGCGGCGAGGGGATTCAATGACGCGTTGCGCTCGTGGTCGGCTGAAGGTCCGGTCTGGGGTGCGCCAGATGGTTGCACGTTCGTATTAATCCTTAACAACCAGAAGAAACATCTTGCTAGCGCGGATGTCCGATGGGCGATTAATCACGCGATCAATCGCGACGAGATAACCGAGATCGCGTACGAGGGTGGTATCCCTTCGGTGGTCGTTCCGATCTCGTCGTTCGGCATCAAGCAGTACCTGCCTTTGATGCAAGATCTGATTGACAGATACGGCCCTGACAATCCCGATCCAATCAAAGTTGAAGAGCGGATGACGGTGGCTGGATATTCGAAGGACTCCGAAGGATTCTGGGTCAAAGATGGAGAGCGCGTTGAAATCACGCTCGAGATACCGTCTTGGATTCGACCACAGGGTCCGTTCCTTGAGAAACAACTGCAAGAGGCGGGTTTCGACGCGGTATTCAAGCAAGGCGAACCCGCCACGATAGGGGATCGGTTGAGATTGGGTGAAACAGAGGTTGTCTGGGTACAATGCGGATCCATTAACGAGCCATACGACACGCTGAAGTCGTTCCACTCGAAGAATTCTGGACCGCCCGGAGAGAAATACAACGGCGCGGTGCAGGGTGGTCGGTACGAGAATCCGGAGATGGACGCGATTTTGGATGAGATGGAGGGAATGTTGCATTCTCCGGACGACCCGCGATACGTAGAGTTGGCGAGAGCGGGAATGGAACTTTTCTTGCGGGATATGCCAGTGATTCACATCGCCGAAGAGTTGCACGTTACAGTGTTCAACACACGCTACTGGACCAATTGGCCGGGGTCCGAAAATCCGTACATGGGGCCATTCCCTCCGTGGCGTGGGTGGTATCAAATCACCCTCAATTTGGAGCCGACCGAATGAGCGTAACCAACAGATGAATTCGCCGCAGTGACTGGTTGAGCTTGCATCGAGACGATCCGTGACGTTTGATTGCGGACATTAGATATCGTCGGGCATCCAACTATTCGGTCTTTCGCGTTTTGCGGTTGACAGCTCTCGGAATTTCGGATAACTTGAGTGCGTCGCTTACAAGCGAGTGAATGTTGAGATTACACGTTGCACGTGGAAAACTTGACGTAATCTGTAGCTAAACATGTTCAAATGAACGATGTTGCACTCGGTGACGTTAGGAGGTCAGAGGACAATGCGAATAAAGGGACTGAGTCCATTCGCCATGTTGGCAGCGACTGCATCAATGCTCGTCTTAGCGGTTTTGGTCGCTTGCGGGGGTACCGAAACGGTGGTCCAGACGGTTGTGGTCAAAGAGGAAGTCGCGGTCGAAGTGCCAGTAACCGTTGAGGTTGAGAAGGAAGTTGTCGTCCAAGGCGAGACCGTGGTGCAGACGGTGGAGGTTGAGAAGCAGGTCATCGTCGAGAAGGAAGTCACTCCAACTCCAGACCCTGGGGCGTTGAAGGACGTGCCGCGTAATCGGACGGTGGTATTTACCCACTGGAGCGGTTCTTATCGGACGCAGCACGACAACGTCGAGAACTTCAACTGGTGGTTGCCGGGCAACTCTCATGCTCGTCACGCGGCAGAAAAGGGGTTGATTGAACACCTCTTTTACACCAACTTGAATGATGGAAAAATCATCCCATGGATGGGCGAGTCGTATGAGTACAACGATGCCCTCGACGAAATCGACGTGAAGATTCGCGAGGGGGTCAAGTGGTCGGATGGCGTGCCCTTCACCGCGCACGATTTCAAATTCACCGTTGACATGGTGATAGCGAATGCCCCGGATATGAACCGATCTGCACTCTTTGAGGACAAGATCGAAAGCGTCACGGTCCACGACGACTATAACTTCACGATGAAGCTAACCCGTCCCGACCCTCGCTTCTTCCAAGAGCAGTTCGGGTTCGGCTGGGAAAACCACGTTCCAATCGTACCGAAGCACGTTTGGGAGAACGAGGATCCGTTGACGTTCAACAACTACGACCCTGAGAAGGGATGGCCGTTGGGAACGGGGGCCTTCAGGCTCGCGTTGTCAACGCCGGAAGTGCAGTTGTATGACCGCAGAGACGACTGGTGGGGTGCCGAGATCGGCTTCCACCCGCTACCAAAAGTAGAGCGGTTGAAGTATATTCCAATCGCAAACGACGACATCGCGGGGCAGCTGTACATCAACAACCAGACAGATGCTGGTGTGCCGCTACTGAAGGGCACGTTCGAAGCTGCGAAGAGCTTCAACGACGCGCTGAGGTCTTGGAACTTTGAGGGACCGGTGTGGGGTGCTGCCGACGGGTGCAACTTCGTGCTGATCCTGAACAACCAGAAGAAGCACTTCAGTGATGTCAATGTGCGATGGGCCATTAACCACGCGATTGACCGCAATGAGATCACGGGTCTCGCTTATGAGGGTGGGGTTCCACCGGTAGTTGTTCCGATCTCGTCGTACGGTGTAAAGCAGTACTTGCCGTTGGTGCAAGACATCATCGATAAGTACAGCCCGAATGACCCAGACCCGGCGAAAGTTGAAGAACGGATGTCGGCATCAGGTTATTCGAAGGACTCGCAGGGGTTCTGGACGAAAGACGGTGAACGGGTGGAGATTACGTTGGAGATTCCATCGTGGCTACGGCCTCAGGGACCGTTCCTGGAGAAGCAACTGCAAGCCGGCGGATTCGACGCGACGTTCAAGCAGGGCGAACCGGCGACGATCGGAGACCGGTTGCGCTTAGGTGAAACCGAAGTCGTATGGGTGCAGTGCGGATCGATTACTGAGCCGTACACGACGTTCAAATCGTACCACTCGAAGAACTCGGCACCTCCTGGTGAAAGGTACGCTGGGGCTGTCCAAGGCGGACGGTACGAGAATCCGGAGATGGACGCCATATTGGATGAGATGGAAGGCATGATCCACTCGCCCGACGACCCTCGCTACGTGGAACTGACACGTCAGGCGTTCGAGTTGTTCCTCCGCGACATGCCGGTAATCCACATCGCCGAAGAGTTGCACGTGATCGTTCACAACACCCGCTATTGGACTGGCTGGCCGGGTGTAGAGGACCCGTATGTAGCGCCGTATCCGCCGTGGACGGCTTGGTACCTGATCACGATGAATCTTGAACCGAC
>JAAXHR010000461.1 GCA_012270805.1 Dehalococcoidia bacterium | reverse complement strand
ACAAACATTGTGCTGATTGAAACAATCGAAATCCCACTGGGTCTGTTCTTTGCGTGGCTGCTCTACCGCGAGAAATCGAGTTGGAGCGCGGTTATCGGTGCGTTGTTGGCTTTAGGCGGCGTCGCAACAACGCTCTGGTTACAGATGGGTCAACCCAGTGAAATGATGCAGCAAGGTCAGATGCGCGGTGGTATTGGACGCGGTGAAATCTACGCAACGACTGGCACATTTCTGCTGGTGCTTGGGGCGGAACTAGCGCGTAAGCAACTTCAATCAATCCCTTTGGGCGTTTTCAGCGTCTTCCGAAATTTTGTCGGCTCGATCATCTTTCTGATCGTCGTACTCATTATGCTCGGACCGGAACACTTTATGGATCTTTTCAGACCCGTACTGTGGGGTTGGATGGCGTTGTATGGAAGCGTCATTGTGGTTGGCGGTCAGCTTTGCTGGTTTTCGGGGATCAAACGGGTAACACCAACAGATATTTCATTAGCCTCCGCATTTTCACCAATCGCCGGGGTCATCTTCGCATTCCTGATACTCGGCGAAATTCCAATGACCGCCCAAATCATCGGCGGTGTTGTTATACTCTGTGGCATCGGGGTCGGGCTTGCCGGAGACCTGAAATTCCCACAACGGGAGGAAAAACGGACCCGATCCGTCAAATCCGAAGACAAACCCAAGGCATTTACAGGCGTCTAGAACCGAGTTCACCGAGGAGAGACCATGCCCAACTCCAAAAAGCCCAAATATCGCGTCGGCATCATCGGTTGTGGGAGAGCAGGGACAGGTCGTGCCCGCGCCTTCGAGTTGCATCCGTTATGCGAAGTCACTGCCATAGCCGACACCGATCCCGAAAATCTGGAGTTAGGTTGTCGCCATTTCAAGGTTCCGGGCTACAACACTTTCGACGAGATGTTCAAGCACGAACAGATCGATATTGCAATGCCGGTCCTGCCAGTCCGTCCCAACGCTGACGCCGTCGTCGCTTCAGCGGAAGCGGGTGTTAAGGCGATTTTCTGCGAGAAACCACTCACGGCACGCCTCGCAGATGCCGATCGCATGGTGGAGGCGTGCCGTTCTCGTGGTATCCATTTCGCTGCAGGGCTTGTCATA
>JAAXHR010000379.1 GCA_012270805.1 Dehalococcoidia bacterium | reverse complement strand
ATAGAACAGGTAGGCGTGCGCCAAGCCGTCACTTTGCAACGCTTTTCGCAACTGCGTGACGGCCCGTTCCTGTCCCAAAATGCCCTCGAAACTCATCACCGCTCCATGTGCCTGTAAGAGGTGGGAATACCGCCAAGGTAGCACGGCAAACCGACGCCTGTCATCCCCGACGCCCGTACTTCCCGGGTAAGGATGGCGCCGCGTAAACCACCAAGAGGCGCGGCCAGGAAAATCGTTCATCACCGTCCTTGCGGTTGAAACGTTGACGGGTATAATGGCGCGTTCTTCGCTCTTGAATTCATTGCGGCAGGAAGGTGCACGGATGCCTCAGACGCCAGAGCTCGAAGCCTTGGATGGGCGCACGCAAAGCATTTTGACGGCCATCGTGCATTGTTTCATTCAGAACGCCGAGCCCATCGGTTCGCGGACGATCTCGAAACGCTTCGATTTCGGCCTGAGCCCGGCGACCATCCGCAACGTGATGTCCGACCTCGAAGACCTCGGGTTCCTGGAGCAGCCGCACACCTCCGCAGGACGCGTTCCCACCGACAAAGGCTACCGCTTCTACGTCAACCATCTGAACGACATTGACGTGCTCAGCAGCGAGGATTTTGCCCGTATCTCGCAGCGCTACACCCTTTATCGCGGTGAAGTCGACGAGGTGATGGCGGAAACCTCCCGCCTGCTCTCGGAAGTCACGCAGTACGCCGGGGTGGTCCTGCGCACGTTCACCACCACGATTTTCAAACGCATCGAGTTCGTCAAAATACGCGACCGGCAGGTCCTGGCGATCTTCGTCATGGAATCCGGGATGGTCCAGAACAAGCTGATCATGCTCGACGAAGAGCTGAGCCAGGACGATCTCCATCACATCTCCAATTATCTCAACCATGAGTTTGCCAACCAGCCGCTGCGTGAAATTCGTCGCCAGGTTCTCGAACGCATGCAGGAGGAAAAAGCGCAATACGACAACCTCGCCCGGCAGGCGATGCATGTGGGCGAAAAGACGTTTGCCGACACCGTGGAAAACGAGAGCGACATTTATCTGGGCGGCACGGTCAACATCCTCGATCAGCCCGAGTTTGCGTCGAACGTCGAGCAGATGAAGGACCTCTTCGCGGCGTTTGAAGAAAAGAGCCGGTTGATCAGTGTGCTCGACAAATGCCTGGAGGAAAC
>JAAXHR010000030.1 GCA_012270805.1 Dehalococcoidia bacterium | reverse complement strand
GCTTCGCTGGCTCGCACCCCTTTCGCGTGCGAAAGGGCGAGTTGGGTTATCCCAGAACTCGCCCTGCGATGGCGTCGCCCATGTCAGATGTGCCGATCGCTCCGCCAAGGCTTGTCGCGAGGTCCGGCGTCCTCAATCCGTCGGCCAACACCGCAGCTACAGCGTTTTCGATCAAGAGGGCTTCTACTTCCAGGGCGAACGAGTAACGCAACATCAACGCAGTGGACAATATCGACGCAATCGGGTTTGCGATGCCCTGCCCGGCGATGTCAGGCGCGGATCCATGAATCGGTTCGTAGAGCGCGCGTTTTCCGGCGCGGCGCGGACGACGTCCATTTGAAGGTCGGGGGATTGCGGAAAGCGATGCCGATGGCAACATGCCCATCGAACCGCCGATGACAGCGGCTTCGTCTGACAATATGTCACCGAAGGTGTTCTCGGTGACGACAACATCAAATTCTGCGGGGTTAGTCACCAACTGCATCGCGGCATTATCCGCAAGCATGTGGATGAGTTCAACGTCAGGGTACTCCACACCGATCTCGGTGACGACTTCCCTCCACAGACGTCCAGTTTCGAGGACGTTCATCTTGTCAAGAGAATGCAACCGCTTGCGTCGGAGTCGTGCGATTTCGAAGCCGACGCGCGCAACGCGATCAATCTCGCGCTCTCGATACGTCAGCGTATCGACCGCGTTGCGTCCACGAGAGTTTGACCAACGTTTCTTAGGCTTGCCGAAGTACAGTCCGCCAGTAAGTTCGCGAACAATCACCATGTCGACCCCGTCTAGCCGCTCTGGTCGCAGGGGGCTTGCGTCGATGAGCTGGGGATAGACCTTTACGGGTCGTAGATTGGCAAACAGATCGAGCCCTTTTCGCAGTGCAAGTATCCCGTCTTCGGGCCGCGTTTCGGCTTGTGGGTCATCCCATTTCGGGCCTCCGACGGCGCCGAAGAGTACTGCGTCGGAGCCTTTCACGATGTCGAGGGTTTCATCTGGCAACGGGGTGCCGAATTCGTCGATGGCACGTCCGCCACAAGCACCCATTACGAATGAGAACGTGTGACCGAACCGTCGCTCGACGGCGTCGAGCACCTTGATCGATTCCGCGGTGACTTCCGGCCCGATCCCGTCTCCGCCTAGCACCGCGATCCGAATATCCATTACATGCGTCTTTCTTTTGCTATTGATCTGTGTTTTCGCGTTGGCAACTAACCGCTATCAGACGCGTCGACTCGATCTGAAGCGCGACGTGCCTTCGGTAACTGCTACCAGCGTGCAGTCCGTGCAGATTCGAATCCGGCGATTGCGTCGTCGAACTGCAAGGTTATATCGATGTCATCCAAACCCTTGATCAGAGAATTGCGACGAAAAGAGTCGAATTCAAACGATGCAGAAAAACCTTCGGCGTCATACACGGTTTGAGCTTCGAGGTCCACAGTGATTTCGTAACCCATCCCTTTGAGGGCGTTACCCATGATGTGATCAACCTCGGTTTGCGACAATACGATCGGCGCCATGCCGTTCTGCATGCAATTATTACGAAAGATATCCGCAAAGCTAGGAGCTATGATCGCCCTGAAGCCCATCTCATTCAAAGCCCACGGTGCATGTTCCCGCGATGAACCGGAGCCGAAATTCCGACCTGCGACGAGGATGGAAGCATCTTGGTAACGGGCCTCGTTCAGAATGAAGTCGGGATTCGGGACACCGTCTTCCAGATAGCGCCAATCGAAGAATGCGTACTCGCCGAAACCGGTTCGCTCGATCCGTTTGAGGAACTGTTTTGGGATTATCTGGTCCGTATCGACGTTTACTCGATTTAACGGTGCCACACGTCCAGTCAGCCTAGTGAATTTTTCCATCGAGGTCTCCCTCGGCGGGCGTTACCGCTCCTATTGACCACGCCGATTGTCTTTTTCGTCCTGTTCTTGTTGTTTTTCTTCCTGTTTCTTCAAAGCTTCGGCCAAAGGATCAACCGGTGGCGGTGGCGTAACGGTAATCAGACCGATCTTCTCAAATCTCATCTCCTGCAACACGTGCAACTGTCGAAGCATGAGAAATGCCACTCCTCCAAGAATTATCAGCAAAACATCTGACAATATTAGCAGGTCGTTGGCCTCGATCAAACCCGGCAATGTGTCCGCGTTGACGAACCGGGGAACGATGATCGGGTTGAAGATCCACGCCGCGATCCAGAGAAGCGCCCATAGGAAAACAATCGCTCTTACTTTGCCAGTTTTCTTCCATTCGGCGGGGTTCGTGGTTGTTACGTTTGGGTCGCTTCCCTTGTAGAGTTCGACGAATACTTGAGCTGGGCGGAACAGGTTGAGTATCGGAATAAAGTGATGCAGAACCGCCCATTCGGGCCGATGCTTCTGCTCCTCCGACTTTAGCGGCAGCAGGTTGCGACTGGCCCGGTGAACCATCGATAGATAAGGGAAGGCGACAACGACGATCAAAAAGATCGCGAGCAGCCAGATCAATCGTGAGCGGTCTTGACTGGCTTGGAAGCTTTCGGCGTATGAAAACGCGGCATCGCAGCCCGGATATTCGGATCTTTGAGAAGATAACGAAGCGACGATCGCTTCGACGTTTGGGCAGTCGAGGCCCGACTTTTCTGCGAACTGCAGCAACGGATACGAGCTCCACACCGCAGTGCAGATGGAGACCGGTTCCGGTTCATCTGTTTCGAGGCCGGTTGTGAGTGCCGCGTCGTCCGGAACCTCCTCGACGATCTCCGGGGTGTAAAGTTCCGAGTTTGCGCAGATCGCGCCCGATTCGTCTACGAAGTTCGAGACCAGTATCGGGTCCATCTCACCGTTCGGGCATTCGTTTGTCGCGTCGTTGAAGCCTAAGAATGCGCATTTGAATTCTTCGCCACCGACGCGCTGGGCATAAGTGCGGGAGGATTCGATTTGTTGTGCCAGTTCCGAGCTTGGCGGAATCTCCGTAATGCCGTCATCTACCCAGTCTTGATACGTACGAGAGTTGCTGAAGTCGGTGAACGCGAGCCAAACTATGGCTAGGCACCACAGACCCATCGCAACAGCGGTCCATTTGATGTTTTGCTCGTTACTTTCGTATGTGTACGGCTCATAACGAGCTTCGCGTATCTCATCAAGGCGATGGCGTCCTGTTATGCGCGACCAGACGCCGGGTTTGGGATCGTCGGAATCTCGGCGGACGCTACGGCGTCTCGGAGGAGCGTATATTCCGCTGGTGCGATCCGAATCAGAGTCTCTTTCACTCGACGGCTTCGAGTCGGAAACGCGTATTTCGGAACGTAGGTCAGGATCGCCTCGCCGCCGAGGTCGGCGGTAGATGCCACTTGACCGTTCAGCGTCGCCGTCGGGCGAAGCAGACTCAGGGTCTGAGCCGCGTGAATCCCAATCTTCTGGTGGTCTAGTCACGATTGATCAAGGCGGGAATGGCGTGCTAGTCCCAGTCGCGGACATCGACGAAGTGCCCGGCGATGGCTGCCGCTGCGGCCATCTCAGGACTCACGAGGTGGGTTCGTCCGCCTTTGCCCTGCCTTCCCTCGAAGTTGCGGTTTGAAGTGGAAGCGCAACGCTCACCGGGCACTAGGATGTCAGGATTCATGCCTAAGCACATCGAACAACCGGATTCCCGCCACTCAAATCCGGCATCTTTGAAGATCTCGGAAATTCCCTCTTTCTCAGCGGCCCATTTCGTGAGCGTAGATCCGGGCATAACTTGGGCGCGGACACCTTTGGCAACGTGTTTGCCTTGGATTATTGATGCCGCAGCACGTAGGTCTTCAAGCCGCGCGTTGGTACACGAGCCAATGAAGACGCGATCGAGGCGGATGTCTTGCATCGCGGTGCCGGGATCGAGTGCCATGTATTCAAGCGCGCGTTCGGCCGACTCTTGGTCGGCGGGATCCTCGAAGTCGTCGGGGACGGGGACTAAATCTGACACTCGAGCGACTTGACCGGGATTGGTGCCCCAGCTGATGTACGGCTCTAGGCTTTCGCAATCGACTTCTACCAGTGTGTCGTACTCGGCTCTATCGTCGGTGGCAAGTTGGCTCCACTCGTCGGCAGCGGTATCGAAGTTATCGTTTTGCGGCACGAACTTGCGGCCGCGCATCCACTTGAACGTGGTGTCGTCCGGCGCGATCATGCCGGCGCGGGCCCCACCCTCGATGGTCATGTTGCAGATGGTCATGCGACCTTCCATGTTGAGGTCGCGGATGGCTTCGCCAGTGTACTCGATGACGTGTCCGGTACCTCCAGCGGTCCCCATCTGTCCGATGGTGGCCAAGATCATGTCCTTAGCAGAGACGCCAACCGGTAGATCGCCGTTGAATCGCACCTCCATCGTCTTCGGTCGGCGCTGGCGGAGTGTCTGTGTCGCAAGGACGTGTTCGACCTCCGATGTGCCGATGCCGAATGCCAGCGCGCCGAACGCCCCGTGCGTCGAGGTGTGGGAGTCGCCACATACGATGGTCATGCCGGGTTGCGTGTAGCCCTGCTCCGGGCCGATAACATGAACGATGCCCTGAGCGCTGGAATCGACATCGTAGAGCGTTACTCCGAAGTCAGCACAGTTCTGGCGCAGGGCTTCGACCTGTTGCCGGGCGATGGGGTCCTTGATGACCTCGGTCCGGGTCTCATCGGTCGGGACATTGTGGTCTACCGTGGATATCGTAAGATCGGGCCGTCGCACTTTGCGACCGGTCAACCGGAGACCCTCGAACGCCTGCGGGGAAGTGACCTCGTGGACCAAATGCAGGTCAATGTAGAGGATTGCGGGTTCGTCTTCCGGTTCGGCAACGAGATGCGCGTTCCAGATCTTTTCGAACATCGTCTTCGGCATATTCACCACCTGTCGGTTAAGTTTCCTTGCTAGGCTCACGGCCTGGCAATGCTGCCCGTCAACCTACGTTTGCTATCACTTTCAGTTCGACGGCTTCTTCAGGTGCCGAACCGTATCTATTCTCGCCTTCGTTGCCTTTCACGAACGCAACGCTGACGAGAGCTATGCTCCATGCCATATGGGACACGATCTCGACCGCCAGCGGCGCGTCGGTCCAGAAGAAGGTCGTCACCCAGCCACCAGCGAATACTACCAGCGGGATGATCGTCCAGTAGTCAGTTCGGCCCAGGTCATGCGTACGACCAGAAAACGCTCGCGCTACCAAGAACAGCAACAGCAACGCCAGCAACAGGTCGGTCCAAAGCCCGGAAACACCGAGGCGGTCAAACGCGAACTCGATCAACAGCGAGAACGCGAAGATCATCAGCACCTCAACCACGTACGTCCGTCGATTAGTTCGGCGATACCGTCTTTCCACCTCAGATACGGCGGTTCTCTGTCCCAAAAGGATCATTCGATGCACTTGGTCATTCGTCGATACTCACAAGCCGTGGTTCAACGATAAGAAGACCGCCTCAGACCGTCCCGGTAACGGGGTGGCTGTCCAGTTCGCTGATCATTAGGGCGCGGTTGATGGCGTTGACATAGGCCTTGGCCGATGCTACGACAATGTCGGTGTCCGAGCCGCGGCCCGAATAGGTTGATCCCTCGTGGTCGATACGAATAGTAACCTCGCCCAAGGCATCGATGCCCTCGGTCACCGAGCTCACCGAAAATTCGGTCAAGTCGACATCGATGTCAACGACAGAATCGATGGCTTTGCATACGGCGTCTACTGGTCCAGTTCCTTCGGCAGACGCGTTGCGAGCGTGGTCATCGGGAGTTGTTATCGACACGTCGGCGGTTGGCATTTCATCGTTACCGCAGACCACATGTACCCTGCCGAGTTTGTAGCGGCGATTGGTATCGGCGTAGCGATGCTGTTCTCGCATCAACGCCTCGAGATCGGCGTCAGTGACCTCGCGCTTGTTGTCCGCCAAGTCTTTGAACGCGACGAACACATCGCTCAACTCGTCGTCGGAGAGTTGATAACCAAGGTCGCTCAATCGCGATCGCAGGCCTGCACGGCCAGATAGTTTGCCCAACACGAGGGCCTCGCCGCGCCATCCGACATCTTCGGGGCGCATGATCTCGAAGGTCGTGCGCTCTTTCAGGTATCCGTCTTGGTGGATTCCGGATGAGTGGCGGAACGCGTTCTGTCCAACAATCGCTTTGTTGTACTGGACCGGAAAGCCGAAGATGCTGCTGATCATCCGGCTCGTAAGGTTGATCTCGCGAATGTTAACGCCGGTCCAAACACGGTAATGATCGGGCCGCGTCTCGATCGCCATCATGACCTCTTCAAGCGCGGCGTTTCCAGCGCGCTCGCCGAGACCATTGATGCAGCCTTCGATCTGCCGGGCACCGTTCTCAATTGCGGCCAGCGAGTTGGCCACCGACATGCCGAGGTCATTGTGACAGTGAACGCTGACGACTGCGTCGTCGATGTTGGAGACATTTTCAAAGACACCTTTTATCAAGGCGCCGAACTCGATGGGATTGGAGTAGCCAACGGTGTCGGGGACGTTTACCGTCGTAGCTCCCGCGTTGATTGCGGCTTCTAAGATCGCGTAGAGATACTCCGGCGCGGTACGCGTGGCATCCATCGGCGAGAACTCGACATCGTCGGTGTACTGCTTCGCCTTCTCAACCGCTTCTACCGCCATGTTCATGATGGTCTCGCGGTCTCTTCGCATCTGGTGCATCAGATGGACATCGGACGAAGATATGAAGGTGTGAATGCGCGGCTTTGCTGATCCTTCAAGTGCGCGCGCCGCGGCTTCGATGTCGGTGTCTACGGCTCGCGCCAACGAGCAAATCACGGGACCTTCGACTTCGTGCGCGATCCGGCGAACCGCCTCGAAGTCTCCAGCTGAGCTGCCTGCGAAACCAGCCTCGATCACATCGACGTTTAGCTTCGAGAGCTGCTGCGCGATCCGCACCTTCTCCCCGACGGTCAAGCCGGCCCCGGCCGATTGCTCTCCATCGCGCAGCGTCGTATCGAAGATGATTACTTGGTCTGCTTTGTTTACTGTTTGTGTGGTCATGTTGTCGCTCCTATGCTCCGATTAATCGCGGAGCATCTGAAACGCCTTAAAGTGTGTTGGTCTCCCAGTTCATGTGGTCGACTCGAGCCATGGCATCATGGCGCGCAACTCCTTGCCGACCTTCTCGACCGGGTGTTCGAGGTTCTCTTTACGCATCTGATTGAAGCGGTAGAGGCCCTCATCGTTCTCGGCGATCCATTCGCGGGCGAAGCGGCCGGACTGGATGTCATCGAGCACGCGACGCATGTTTTCTTTCACGCTGTCGTTGATGATTTCCGGTCCTCGGCTGTAGTCGCCGTACTCGGCCGTTTCGCTGACTGAGTAGCGCATGTACTCCAGGCCGCCTTGGTATATGAGGTCAACGATGAGTTTGAGTTCGTGCAACACCTCGAAGTAAGCCGATTCCGGTTGATACCCAGCCTCGGTTAGCACTTCGTAACCAGTCTTGATGAGCTGGGTGACTCCACCGCAGAGCACCGCCTGCTCTCCGAAGAGGTCAGTTTCAGTCTCTTCTTTGAAGGTGGTGGTCAGTATTCCCGCACGCCCACCGCCGACACCCTTGCCGTAGGCCAGCGCGTTATCAAGTGCATCGCCAGAAGCGTCCTGGTGGATTGCGACCAGACACGGGACACCCAAGCCGCGCTCATACACGGCGCGCACCCGATGACCCGGCGCTTTCGGCGCGATCATCACGACATCGATATCTTCTGCCGGCTTGATCTGCTCGTAGAAGATCGTGAAGCCGTGCGCGAACAAAAGCGTCTTGTCAGCCTCCAGGTTCGGCTCGATGTCATCCCTGAAGACACCGCCTTGTATGGTGTCTGGAAGACAGAACGAGATGAGGTCGGCGCGCTTCGCTGCCTCGGCGTTGGTCAAAACCTCCAAACCATCCGCTTCGGCTTTTTCCCGGCTTTTGCTGCCTTCGTACAGCCCAACGACGACGTTGAAACCGCTGTCCTTGAGGTTCAGCGCGTGCGCGTGTCCTTGCGAACCGTAACCTATGACGGCGACGGTTTTGTCACGCAAAGGCGAATCGTCGATGTCCGCATCGTAGTAAAGCTTTGGCATTTGGCTGATGACCTTCCTAGGTTTTGGATGTTAAGCAGAGGATTGGATGCGTTGAACCTTCTACACGCTTCCAGAGACTCCCGGTTCTATGTGGTACTCGTGTTGCAGTCCGTTGACCCAGTTACGGGTCGCTTGGAACTCGCCATCATCTTCGCCCTCGAAGAGGGTACTGCGGAGGACCGCCACACGGCCCGTCCGCATCACCTCCTTGATGCCGAATGGAGACAAGAGTGCAATCAGCGAGTCGATCTTCTCGCGCCCGCCGGTCAGTTCGAAAGTCATGCTGTCGACACCGATGTCGATGACGTTGGCGCGGAATACGCGGCTCAACTCGAGCAGTTCCACACGCGTTTCCTTCGTGGTTCCTACCTTGACGAGCGCGAGCTCGCGCCAGATGTGGTTTTTATTGGTGATGTCGCGCGCCTCAATGACGTTTACTAGACGCTCCAATTGAGCGGCGCAGTGGTTGACAACCCCTGGCGGTCCTTCCAGGACGAATGTCAGGCGTGACAATCCTGGTTGCTCGGAATGCCCTACCGCCAGGCTGGCGATGTTAAGGCCGCGTCGCCGGCATAGACCCGCAATGCGCGCCAGGACACCAGGGCGGTCCTCGACCAGCGCGGTTACGGTTCGTGCTTCGAATTTCGATTGAGAAGTCATGTCAGACCCTCGTATCCTCCATCAGATCCTTGATGCTTCCACCGGCAGGGATCATCGGGTAAACGTGTTCGACTTTTTCGATGACAAAATCGACGATGACCGGGCCCGGGTGCGCGTTAGCTTCTTCTATGGCATCTTCGACATCGTCAATCTCCTCAACGCGCATGCCCTTCATGCCAAACGCTTCCGCCAGCTTCACAAAGTCGGGGTTGGCGGTGTATGCATCGGCTTGGGTGTCGCCCATGTAGAAGAGTTCTTGCCATTGGGTGATCATGCCCAAATGATTGTTGTTCAAGATGGCGTACTTGACCGGAAGCCGGTTTTCAACCGCGGTCGCGAGTTCCATCATCGTCATCTGGAATCCGCCGTCGCCGCAGATCGACCAGACCAACGCTTCGGGCAACGCTAATTGAGCACCAATCGCAGAGGGCACTTCGTAGCCCATAGTTCCGAGTCCGCCAGAGCATAGCCATGTGTTCGCCTCAGTGAACTTGTAGTGCTGAGCGGCCCACATCTGATGCTGACCGACGCCGGTGCAGATAATCGCCTTGCCTTTGGTAACGTTAGACAAGCCACG
>JAAXHR010000154.1 GCA_012270805.1 Dehalococcoidia bacterium | reverse complement strand
CCGTACCTCGCAGGCGGTGCCATGTTCAACCGCCACCACGGGTTCTCAGCGTGGGAGTTCATCACGTCACACTGGGACGAAATGCTGGACATGTACCCCGACAACAGCATCGTCAGGATGGTCAGCGGCGTCCAAGCACTCTCCAAGCCTAAGCAGGCAGCCGACGTAAAGAATTTCTTCGAAACCCACAGCGTTCCCACCGGAGAACTCACACTCGAACAGCATCTCGAACGCCTCGACATAAACGTCGCATCCCGCCAGCGTGAAACTGGGCCACTCACGGATTGGTTGTTGGCGGAGGATTAGCCCTTCCGCACGAACTCCACAATCTGCTCCGGCGGTGTCGGCTCGCGCTCTGTCGTTGCTTCGCTCTCCGGCACATCATCCACAACCAGATGCCGGATGGGGTAGTTGATTACGACGCCCTCTTCGTTGAAGCGTTGATGTATCTGTTTGATCAACTGGCTCTTCAACTGGAACGATCCTGCACGATCCGTCGCCTGCAAGAAAACCCAAAAGTCGATGTTGGAGTCACCGAAAGTGCTGAATCCCGCTCTTGGTTCGGTTTCGGTGATGGCGTGTTCGGATTCGACAACGATTTTGTTGGCAACCTCCATCAGGATATCTTCGACTTTTTCGAGGTCGGAGGAGTAGCTTACGCCGCCGGTGACGATGACGTTCATTGCCAAAGCCGGCCGCGAGTAGTTGGTGATCATGTTGTCGGACATCATCGAGTTTGGGATGATGATGAGGTTGTTGAACCGGGAGCGGAGCTTCGTGCTGCGCCAGGAGATATCTTCGACGAAACCAGATGGCCCGCCTTCGATTTCGATGAAGTCGCCGGGCTCGATTTCGCCTTCGGAAATGACGTAGGTCCCGGCGAAGTAGTTTGACAGCGTGGGTTGTGCGGCTAGGGCTATGGCGATGCCACCGATTCCTAGTGTTGCCAGCAATGGGCTGATCGCGATGTCGAATATCGAGAGGGCCCATAGTATCGCCAAGGAATAGATGAGGATCGGCATCATCCGCTTGAATGAGGGCACGAGTTGGTCGTCTAGCTGCGTAGACGTGGTAGGTGCGACGAATTCGGCGTACCAATCGAGCAGCAACCTTGAGATTCGAGAGCCGACATATGCAACGACCGCTACTACCGCAACCGTGCCGACGCGTCGAACCGCGAGCGCCAAATCGGCCTGGATATTCTGATCCGCCTGCCAGTCCGCTAACGCCATCGAACCGGCAACGGTTCCGCCACCGATTAAAACCATCAGTACTGCCGGCCCGTCGATCGCATCCAGTACTAGGAACTGTGCGGTCGGAACTTCCTCGTCAGACTGCGGACGGAAACGGCGTTTTACTACCTTCAGTACGATCTGCAACACCACGGCAAGCGGTGCGGTGACGACCGCGATCACGATGGCGATGAGATATTCGTTGGCTATTGACAACCGTGAAACCAACCTTTCCTAACGCATTGCGATCTCCGCAATCCTGCTAACAAAGGTAAAGCATGTGCCAAGCCAGACGCTCGTCGCGTCCGCTTGTTATGGCCCCTTGGTTACCCAAGGCTGTTTGCGCGGTTCGCCGATAGCTTGCAAGAGCGCGGTGATGTAACCGTAGACGAAAGCGAAAGCGGTCCCTTGCGGATCGGTGCCGGCGATGTGGGGGACGTGGTCGGGCATGAGCATGTATTTGTAGCCGACTTCTTGGTAGACCTTTATGCACTCGAACATGTTGATGGAGCCTTCGTCGGGGAAGACTTCCATGAAGTCGAGTTTGTGTCCTCTGATGTTTCGGAAGTGGACGTTGAAGATCTTCTCTCGGGAGCCGAAGTATCGGATGATGTCGAAGATCTCCTCTCCGGGGTCGTCGAGCATCTCAGTGACGGTGCCTTGACAGAAGTTGAGACCGTGGTACGGGCTTTCGTGCATGGCGACGAATTTTTTCAAGCCATCGGGGGTTCCTAGAACACGGGTTACGCCTCGGAAACCGGGTGGAGTATAGGGGTCGTGAGGATGGCATGCCATACGGACTTTGTTCTCTGTGGCGACTGGCACGATGCGTTCGAGGAAGTAGTCGATGCGCTCCCAGAACTCGTCTTCGGAGACTTCGCCAGCGATGCCCGGCGCGTTGTCGTCGGCGATTTTGTCGAAGCGGAGGGTGGAGTTGCTCGAACCGCCTCTGCCGGGCTCGCGCTCGGAACGGGGGATGCCGATGAGGTTCATGTTGTATTTGACGGCAGGGATTCCGACGGCGGCGCAGTTTTCGATGAGGGTGTTGACTACCTCGATCTCGCGGTCGCGGTCTGGATCGATGCCCAACATGATGCTCGGAGCTTCGGCTTTTTCAATCGGCGTGGAAGACAGAGGCAGCTGGATCATGTCGAGTTCAATGCCGAAGGAGTTGACATGTCCGCGCCATCGGGCTAGGTCGTCTCGGGTCCAGGTGTGAGCGTTCCCTTCTCGGGGGTCAGCACAGATATTGTTTACACCGAGTTGCGCCCACTGGCGGAGGTCTTCGTCGTTTCTAGGTGCGACCTGGGTTCCTACGTACATACTTTCCTCCGTTGATCGCCAATCTAGTGCGAATTCGATGATCGGTTAATGGTCGATCAGTCGTTACTGCCGGTGTTTTGGGGCATAAATAACCGTGAGCCAAATATACCACCCAAGCGGTTTAATCGGCCTCGTCTCGCCATCTCAACACCGGTCTTCGAGCAGCGGTCGCCTCGTCCAAGCGTGTGTTCGGCAGCGTATGCGGCGCATGATTGACCGAGTCTGGATCGCTATCGATTTCGTCGTCGATGGCTTGCATCACTGCCACGAAACGATCCAGATTCTCTTTAGATTCAGTCTCGGTAGGCTCCACCATGAGCGCCTCGGGAACGATGAGAGGGAAGTACATAGTCGGCGCGTGGATGCCGTAATCGAGCAACCGCTTAGCGATACTCAGCGCAGGAACTCCGCGGTCGGCCTGCCGTTTGCCGCTCAACACGGTCTCGTGCATGCAGATGCGGTCCACCGCCAAATCGAACCGGTCGCGAAGCAACGCTTGCAGGTAGTTCGCGTTGATGACCGCGTTCTCGGAAACCGCGCGCAAACCATCGCTGCCGAGTGATTGCATGTATGTGTATGCCCGGACCAATATCGAGAACGAGCCATGGAACCCGTTGATCCTGCCGATACTGTTGCTGGGACGTCCTAGTCGAAGGCTGCCATCGTCATTCTTGACTACCACCGGCTCAGGCAGAAAAGTCGCCAGTTCTTCGGTCACCATTACCGGACCGGCACCTGGCCCACCGCCGCCGTGCGGGGTCGAAAAAGTCTTGTGGAGATTAGAGTGGCAGATATCAACGCCCAAGTCGCCGAGCTTCACCAATCCGAGCAACGCGTTCAAATTTGCCCCGTCGGCGTAAACCAATCCGCCGGCATCGTGGATGATCCGGTTGATCTCGACGATGTTCGGCTCGAACAGCCCCAACGTACTCGGGATAGTGATCATGAAGATGCAGGTGTTCTCGTCCACCTTAGATCGCAGATCCTCAACATCGACATTGCCAAACTCGTCGGTCTTAACCGTAACTACGTTTAGGCCTGCCATCGCTGCTGAAGCCGGGTTTGTGCCGTGCGCCGAATCTGGTATCAGGGCAACATTGCGGTCCGCCTCGCCGCGCGTGGCTAGGGCCGCGCGAGCGATTAATAGCCCGGCATACTCGCCCTGCGCCCCTGCGAGCGGCGCCAATCCAACACCGGGCAAGCCAGTCGCCTCGCTGAGCCACTGCTGCAACTCGAACATCACATCCAGCGCGCCTTGCACGCTATCGTCATCCTGCAGAGGGTGAATGTTCGCGAAGCCAGCTAGGGATGCCATCTGGTCGTTCAGCTTCGGGTTGTACTTCATCGTGCACGAACCGAGCGGATAGAAATTGGTATCTATCGAGAAGTTGAGCCGGCTGAGCAACGTGAAATATCGGATGACATCGAGTTGTGAAACCTCGGGTAACTGCAAATCATCAGTGCCTCTCAACAGATCATCGTCAGGCAAACCCGAGAGCGGAACGTCTGGAACAGGTATATCGACGGCTCGCCGACCAGGCACCGATCTGTCCATCAGCAAGCTGCGGTCCGGCATGTCGGCAACGCTGGCGTTGGGTATAACGTTATTGCTCATGCCGCCGCTCCATAACCCATGTCTTTCAGCGACGAAATGAGCCGATCGGCTTCCGCGCGGGTATTCATCTCTGTGGCGCAGAAAAGCATGCCGTTCGGCACCACATGAGAGACATCCAATCCGCCAATGATCCCGCGTTCCGCCAATCGACGATTGACCTCAGCAGGCGCGATGGGACACTGAACTGGAAACTCGTTGAAAAACGTCGAGCTCTCATCGCCTATCACCTTCCAACTGGGCAGCGCATCAATCGCGTTCGCCAGATAGTGCGCCTTGTGATAGGAGAGCTCGGCGACCTTCCGCAATCCGCTCGGCCCCATCGTTGCACAGTACACCGCAACCATTAGTCCGATCAGTTGCGTGCTTGTGCAGATGTTAGAGGTTGCTCGTTCGCGGCGAATGTGCTGCTCGCGGGTTTGGAGTGTCAGTGTGTAACCGGTGCGACCCAAGGTGTCGGAAGTCTTTCCAATGATGCGGCCAGGTAGTTGCCGGACGAAGCGTTGCTTGGTTGTGAACAGGCCCACGTACGCTCCACCGAACGTCAGGGGCACGCCGAGTGGCTGACCTTCAGCGGTCGCGATGTCGACATCAAACGCGCCGGGCGGTTTAAACATGCCAAGCGCAATCGGATAAGTATGCATGACAGACAACGCGCCAGCATCGTGTGCGGCATCCGTCAGCACCTGCACATCTTCGATGCGTCCCAAGAAGTTAGGCGACTGAAAAGCGATACACGCCGCATCACCCGGTATATCCCCATTCAAAACACGCGCACGAGATATGGCCTCAACTTCGACCTGTTGATATCGCGTATACGCCTCTACGACCTCGAATAATCGTCGATCTGCAGTGTCGAGTATCAATATCCGGTTGCGACGGCTCACTCGGGCGGCCATCAATCCTGCTTCTGCAAATGCCGTCGGGCCGTCGTACATACCCGCGTTTGCGACTTCCATATCGAAGATTTGTGCGATCGCCGATTGAAATTCGAAACCGCTCTGGAGAACTCCCTGCGCCGCTTCAGGTTGATACGGTGTGTAAGAAGTTACGAACTCGCCGCGCTGTAACACTGCGCCCACGGTGGATGGGATGAAGTGCCGGTACGCGCCACCGCCCAAGAACGATGGTCGAGTGCCTGCATCTCGGTTCAATGCCGCCAATGCCTGCATCCGAGTTGCCAACTCCAACTCCGATGCCGAGTGGGGCAACCGCAACGGTGGGTTGCGGTGCTCTTCAGGGATATCGGTTATCAGCTCGCTGAAATCATCGACACCGATTGTCTCGAGCATCTGAGCGCGCTCAAACAGCGTGTTTGGAATAAACGGATGTGGAGATTGGGTGCTGCTCAACTGAAACTACTCTAGCGTTGCCTGGTAAGCCTCGGAACTCATCAATTCATCCAGTTCCGAGGGATCGTCAAGTTTGACTTCCATGATCCATCCGTCGCCATACGGGTCCGAGTTTACGAGTTCTGGCGATTGCTCTAACTCTTCGTTGACAGCGGCAACCGTTCCGCTAACCGGAGAAAAAAGGTCGCTCACCGCTTTAACCGATTCGATCTCGCCGAACTTGTCGAACTGATCTACTCGTGAGCCGATCTCTGGCAACTCCACGAACACTACATCGCCAAGAGTGTCCTGTGCGTAGTGAGTGATTCCCACCTCGACCACGTCGCCGTTTCCGACGCGTGCCCATTCGTGCTCGGACGAGTATTTCAAATCATCTGGATACAACGCAGTTTGCCTCCGTCGGTACCATCGTCGATAGCCGCATTGACTATAACAAATTCACTTACGGCGACGCATGACGCGTAGTTTTGCTAGGAGCGTCGATAAAACGGCAGACGCACAACCTCGGCATCAACCGTTCTTCCACGCACATCGATCTGCACCGCAGTGCCCACTTCCGAACGTTCAACGTCGATGTAGCCCATAGCGATTGCTTTCCCCAAAGTGGGGGAGTGCGTTCCAGAAGTCACTACACCGATCTCTTCACCACCGAACGCGATCGGATGTCCATGCCTCGCGATTCCGCGGGAACGCATCTCAAAACCCGCGATTATCCGAGCCGTGCCTTTGTCCCGAATCTTCCGCAACGTCGCTCCCGCGATATATTCCGAACGGTTCGGTCGTACCGTCCACCGCAACCCAGCCTCGTAAGGATTGTTCTCGACGGTCATATCCGATCCATGCAGCATCAATCCCGCCTCCAATCGCAAAACATCCCGCGCACCCAAACCGCATTGAGTCGCCCCGGCATCTACGAACATCGACCAAATGGCCGGAGCGTGCAAACTGTCGAACATGATTTCGAAACCGTCCTCACCGGTGTACCCCGTTTGAGCGGCAAGAATCCGCTCCCCATCTAGCGTCGCCTCGCCAGCGTGGAAACGTCCGATTGAATCAATCTCACTATCCGTCATCTTGCTCAACATCGCAACCGCATTCGGACCTTGAACTGCGATCATTGCGATCTCATCGGTTCTATCGACATAATCAACATCGCCACCCTCACGTTCAATGAAGCGATCCTTCTGCAACGACAGCCACTCTTTGTCAACATCAGCGTTCCCGGCGTTTACGACTAAGAGGAATCGATTGGTTTCGAGGTTGTAAACGATGGCATCGTCGATGATTCCGCCTTTTTCGTTGCAGATCATGTGGTAACGGGCCTGCCCGTGCTTTAATCGAGATGCTCGGATGCTTAGCACGGTGTCTAGGAATTGGCCTGCATGGTTGCCAGCGAACTCTAAGCGTGCCATGTGTGAGACGTCGAAGATTCCGACGGTGTTGCGGACTTTTCTGACTTCGTGGATGATGCCTTGGGCGTATTGGACGGGCATGTCCCATCCACCGAAAGGCACCATCCGTGCCCCGCTCGCGACGTGGGTTTGATAAAGGGGCGTCCTCTTTGCCATCTGTGCTTCTCTGTGGCTAATCTGTCAGTCCTGAATCAATCGTACGGCACATGCCGCAAATGACGATTACTCAACGCAGGCTGAGGGAATATGGGTGCCGTCTCAAGTTCGCTGAGGTCAATTTCGGGTGCGCGGTAACGATGTTGCGCCACACGAAAATCTCCGAGACCACGGATATCAACCAGCGCATTCAGAGCGCGCGACTCGTGAACCCAATCGCCCCCGTGTCTCCCATAGCGATCCGACACCAATGCCTTCCTAACTCGCCGTAAATATCGATCGATACCCAAATCGAATAGGAAATCTCGTTGCGATTTCAACTCCGACATCGACTCGATGCCAACCCGGTTCAATGCCTCGTGAACAGCGGTGAAATCAGCATGCGCCGTAATGTCCTGCAACCCGACATATCGAAACGGATTCTGACCCAATACATGGTCTCGATAACACCTTAACGAACCTTCGTGTCTCGCCGGATGGTACAACGTATCGCGTTCACATCCGTAGTCGATCGTCAACACATATCCGCTTTGCAGCAGCCTCACGACGCTGTTGGCCCAGCTAGCAATCTCGAGATTCACCTCGCCACGATAACCTTCCGGCAAAACCGAGACGTATTCGCCCACGCGATCCTCGATCTCTTCGTTCGATACCGTATCTTCAACGAACGACATCTGCCCATCTACGTCGATTCCTACGTAACACTCCCAAACCGCGCCATTGCGTATGGCAAACATGTGCGTAGGGAAGGCGTCCAGCAACTCGTTACTGATAACACATCCAACAAGAGATTCTAGTCGCCGTATTTCATCAACACTGCACACATCCCCCTGAGGTCGAATGTCGAACGCATGGTATCTGAGTGCTTCGCCGAATCGACCTATCTGATCCGCACGATCTCGCCCGTTTGCGACGGCATCGAGAATGTCCCGCGCCAACCCGCCATCGCCCGCACCTAACTCCGCAACATCAAATGTTTCCGGCTTGCCAAGAGCTTGCCAAGCCTTGAAGAGATAACCCGCGATCAACGCCCCAAACGCTGGATGCGTCTGCGGAGAGGTGGCATAGTCTGCACCTGCACTCACAGACGCGGTGTAGTAACCATGTTCGCCGTATAGCGCGATCTCCATGAAGCGCGCGAACGTGATCGGACCTTTCGCCCGAATCTCGGCTTCAACGATCTGATGTGCCGGTGTAGCTTCTTCCGGCATCGATGAATGTGACTATCCGCGCTCGGAGATCGGAACGTAGTCGCGCTCCCGACCGCCGGTGTACTTCAGGAGCGGCCGGATAAGGATGTTCCGACGATACTGCTCAACAACTTGGATGACCCAACCCGGCACTCGGCCAATAGCGAAAATGGGCACGAACAGGTCCTGCGGAATGCCGTTCAAGTAGTAGATCACACCAGCGAAGAAATCGACGTTTACGTGTACACCGCGTCGGGCGTACGGGGACATCGCCTCAACCACCGCTTCCAAGATGTTGTACCACTCCGGTTCACCCTTCTCCTCGCTCAACCGCTTCACACCTTCTCGCAAGTGTCTGGCTCTTGGGTCTTCTGACTTGTACACTCGGTGCCCGAATCCCATCACCGGAATCCTCTGCCTCAACAAATTCCTTACGTAAGTCTCGGCGTTGTCAGCACTGCCAATCTCTCGAGCCATCTGCATCACGTTCTCAGCAGCACCGCCGTGAGACGGTCCCGACAACGCGCCGATCGCCGCCGCAATCGCACTGTAGGCATCGGCTTTCGTACCCGCGACCACTCGAGCCGCGAACGCGCTCGCGTTTGAACCGTGATCGGCGTGCAAAACCAAGTCCTTGTCCATCAACTGTGCAGCATCGTCCGACGGCACCTCGCCATCGAGCATGTAAAGGAAGTTCGCCGCCTGGTTCAAATCTGAGTTGGGGGCAATCGGATCGTTGCCACGTCGGATGTTGTAGTGTGCCGCGACAATCGTGGGCACCTGCGCTGTCATTCGGATGCCCTTCCGGAACGTCGCCTCCACATCATCCCACTGTGCATCTTTATCCGGATCGAACGCCGAGAGTGCCGAGACCGCCGTCCGGAGCACGTCCATAGGGTGCGACTCCTTGACCGCGTTGATTATGGAGAAGATCTGCTCAGGCAACTCACGCTGGCCGCGCAGCTCTTCGTCGAAAGCGTCCAAATGCTCCTGCGTAGGCAACTCGCCATGCAACAGCAAATATGACGTCTCCTCGAAATTCGAGTGTTCCGCCAAATCATGAATGCTGTAGCCGCGATATTCCAGAACCCCGTTGCTACCGTCGATGAAAGTGGTCTCGGTACGGTCGAAGTAGATTTCTCTCAACCCGCGGTGGAGTCGAATTTCGTCATTTTGGGGCATGGATGGTCTTGTCTGGTTGTGGTGAACGGCGTTAGGATGCCCGGCGGCGATTTCCGACTAAGCGAAATGCATCGCATTTGCATCAATTACGGTCCGATGCGTTTCAACCTATTTTAGAGCATCGTGCGAACGAGGCATCTTTGTGGTCGTGGCTAATTATTCGGTAGTCCAGCGTCAGATTCCACGGGTATCGGTTTGCACCGATAAACTACAGATCGAACACCTAAGAGGCATAGCGTTGATAGTTGACGTCCACTCACATATCCCGACGCACGAAGCAGATGTGCCGCCGGAGGATCAAGCTTCCAACTCGCTCATCGGCACAAACGTCAAACTCGCCGGTTCGTTGAACGAATACGTATCGGCAATGGAAACCGTTGACAAGGCGTTGGTTTTCGGATTGGCGCCTCGCCCGGGTAGCGGCGAACATCCCGTAATTGACTGGAACGCCGGCTGGCACGAATCTCTGAACCACAACGATATTGCAGCACGTACCGCTGCAGCCAATCCCGAAAAGTTCATTCCCTTCATGTCGCTCCATCCGGAGCAGCCGGACATCGATGACGAATATGACCGTGCAGTGGGCGATTTAGGGTGCAAAGGCATGAAGCTCGCATTGAGCTACCAGGCGGTGGATCCGATGAGTGACGCGGCATTCCGCCTGTTCGACCGTCTTCAAGCCGATGGGCTGCCCATCGTATTTCACAACGGAATGTCAGTCGCCCCGGATGCTGTTCTCAGATACGCCCACCCGCTGGCGATGGATGAGGTAGCTATCCGTTTCCCCAACCTGAAGATGATCTTGGCACACACCGGGCATCCCTGGTACGAGGACTGCATGGCGGTCGTGCGAAAACATTCAAACGTGTGGACCGACATCTCCGGAGTCCCGTCAAGACCTTGGATGGCGTGGCGAGCGATGCGCGTCTTCCACGAATTCTCCGCAACCCACAAGATGCTTTTCGGCTCAGACTGGACGCTATGGACTCCCCAAAAGACTATGGACGGCTTACGAGCAATACCGCGCTTCGCCAGAGAGCACAACCTCCCACCAATTCCCGAAGACGAGATCGAAGCCATAATAAACCGAAACTCCTTAGAACTGCTAGGTTTGGAGTGAGAAACGATGTCATCGGAACCGCCGACCATAGTCAATCATGCAAAGGAAAAGCTGAAGGCCGGCGAACCGATTTTCGGAGTCAACGTGTTCGAAGCACTGACGCCATCGGTCGTCAAAATCGCCGCCAACGCTGGCTTCGACATGCTAATGGTCGATGCCGAACACGCCCTAAACGACGACGGTCGACTATCGTTGTTCCTCACTCTCGTCCGCGACAACGGTATGGCGCCCGTCGTCACTGTGATCGCGCCGGAGCGAGCGTTGGTTTCGCGAGTGCTCGACGCCGGAGCGACCGGCATCGTACTGTCCCACTCCGAAACGTCCGAGCAGATGGAGGACCTCGTGAAATGGGTCAAGTACGCTCCCGAAGGTAAGCGTGGACTAGCCATGGGGGCAAACGCGGGATATGACCCGTCGGATGTGGCTCGTTACTGCCGCGAGGCGAATGACGCGATGCTGATCTTGCCGAAAATCGAGTCACCGCTGGGGATAGAAAACGCTGGTGCCATGATGGATGTCGAGGGTATCGACGGCGTCGTCTTCGGCCCGGGCGACCTCTCCGCAAAGATGGGATTCCATGGTCAATGGGAACATCCCGAAGTCCTAGCTGCCATCAAAAGCGTAGTAGACGCCGCAATCGCCCGCGGGCTAGCGGTAGAGCCGGCGATCATGCCGGGTGATAGGACGGATTACGAGCGCGAGCTAGCGCGCGGCGCACGCATCTTCGGTGCTACCAGGCAAACCGAATACGACCTCTACAGGGATGCCTTGAACCGCGTACTAGCCACCTATCGATAGAGCCTTGATGCTCACAGCGCCATACTTGCAACCTCATCGGTGAGTTTGGCGATGATCTCATCGACGCTTATCGCACCAAGGTTGTCTCCAGCTCGCGTCCGCAACGCCGCCGAATTGGCTTCGATTTCGCGATCTCCAACCACGAGCATGTAGTTGATCTTCTGCAACTGTGCATCTCGGATCTTGGCGTTCATACGTTCGCTGGCATCGTTAACTTCAACCCGCAGACCAGCCTTGCGCATCCGATCGGCGACCGCGTAGGTATAGTCGTTGTGACGGTCAGCGATCGGCACTATCATCGCTTGCGTCGGAGCCAGCCACAGCGGCAGGTTCCCGCCCAAATGCTCGATCAACACCCCGATGAAGCGTTCGAGCGAGCCCAGCATCGCCCGATGGATCATCACCGGCCGTTTTCGCTCGCTCTCCGAGTTCACGTACTCCAGATCGAACCGCTCCGGTTGGTTGAAGTCGACCTGAACGGTGCCGAGCTGCCACTCGCGACCGAGAGCGTCGGGCACGAACATGTCGATTTTCGGGCCGTAGAAGGCGCCTTCGCCCGGTTCGGTCTCGAATTCGCCGCCACGTTCCGAAAGCACTGCCTCCAATGCGGCCTCGGCACGGTTCCACTGCGCATCCGACCCCACGCGCTTCTCCGGCCGTAGCGACAACACGAAGCGTGTCGAGTCGAAGCCGAACACTTGGTAGCTCTCGTTCAGCATATCGATGAAACCGTTCACCTCTTGAGCGATTTGATCCTCGCGGCAGAAGATGTGGGCGTCGTCCTGAGCGAACGACCGCACGCGAGTCAAACCCGCGGTGACGCCAGACAACTCGTAGCGGTGCAGCCGCCCGAAGTCCGCGTAACGTATCGGCAACTCGCGATACGAGTGCAACGACTTCGAATACAAAACTGCGTGAGATGGGCAGTTCATCGGCTTCATGCCGTACTCCTGCTCGTCGATCTCAAGCATGTACATGTTCTCGATGTAGTTGTCATAGTGCCCTGAAGTCTTGAATAGGTCGGTCTTGAACATCTGTGGCGTAATAACTTCCTCGTAGCCGTAGCGCTTGTACAAGCCACGAACGTAGTCAACAAGCCGGTTGTAAACGAACGCACCTTTCGGACGGAAAAACGGGTTGGCCGGTGCGACCTGATCGAAGAAGAACAGCCCCATCTGAGCACCCAACCTCCGATGGTCGCGTTGCTGCGCCTGCTCTCTTTGCTTCAGGTAAACCCGCATCTTGTCGCGCGATTCCCAAGCAGTGCCGTAGATGCGTTGCAGCATCGGGTTGGCCTCGCTCCCGCGCCAGTACGCCCCTGCGGTTGAGAGGAGCTTGAAAGCCGATATCTGCCCTGTTGACTCCACGTGTCCACCACGACACAGGTCGTCGAACTCACCGCCGGAATGGCTGGTGAACGTTACGCGTTCATCCTCGGGAATGCCGTCGATGATCTCCTGCTTGTAGCGGTTGTCCGCCACCAACACCCGCGCCTCGTCCCGCGAAACCTCGCGCTCCACGAACGGCGTGTTGGCCCTTATCGACGTTCGCATCTCATCCTCGATCGCGTCGAGGTCTTTGGGCGTGAAGGGACGCTCGACATCGAAGTCGTAGTAGAAGCCGTCGCGTATCGGTGGGCCGATGGTGAGTTTGGCTTCGGGGAAGAGCTTTAGCACCGCTTCCGCCAAGACGTGTGCAGCAGAATGTCGGAGCGCGTCTCGGTACTCGGCCTGCTCCTCGGGGCTCAGGTCACGGAACCGAGGTCTTCTACTTTTCGTTGGCACCTGTTGGTTGCTGTTTGCCATATCCATTGCCTATGCGTTGTGGTTGGTGTGATTGGCGACAGGCAAACGCGAAACAACCGCGTCGACGAGGCACGAAACAGATCAATGCGAAGTGAGCCCCCGTCGCCACTTGATCTAAGGATTAGGCGCGGGCCGGGATGATTATCTAGCGGGCCCGCGCCATCATAGTGAGGGTGCGACGCCATCTAGGGTCGCCCTCGCTAAAACTAAACGCTGTGAACCTGCTATTCACCTTTAGATGCAACTTGCTGGTTGCGAGTGGTGGGCGATGGAGGATTCGAACCTCCGACCTCGTCGATGTCAACGACGCGCTCTAGCCAACTGAGCTAACCGCCCATCTATGATGCGTCAGATTATACAAGGTGCCCCGGTGCGAACAATTGAATCACGCCCGTCTGGACGAGTGAGCCCCCAACAGGAACGCGTAACGAGGGGTGCGAAGAAAATGGCGCGCTTGGCGGGATTTGAACCCACGACCTCAGCCTTCGCAGGGCTGCGCTCTATCCACTGAGCTACAAGCGCGCGGACCACACCTTTCAGGTTACCACCGTCATCCAGTGACACCTGAATCTCGAAGTGGTGCCGAGGGCGGGAGTCGAACCCGCACGTCCTTGCGGACACTACGCCCTGAACGTAGCGCGTCTACCGTTTCGCCACCTCGGCATCCCTCACCTCAATGGTAATCCAACACTACATCAGGGTTTCCCCCGCTCTGTGAGGGAAATGTCCTAAGGACTAAAGAGGGCACCTCCTAATCAAGCCCCAAGATATCCAACGCGTCTCGATTGATTATCCCCTCGATCTCGTCCTCCGGTATCCCCGGCAGATGGTGGTCCTTTGCAAACTTGTTCAAGCCTCGCAAGCTGTC
>JAAXHR010000429.1 GCA_012270805.1 Dehalococcoidia bacterium | reverse complement strand
TCGGCATATTCGTGGCACTTCTATTGTTGCTGCAGTACGGAAATCAGTCCCAGCAATAGCATCCACCGTAGGTCTCCACACACGAGGCCAAAACCTGATACCGCATCATCACGGCTAATTAGCCATTCCAGCCGATGATGAACCCATCCACCGATATCGCCAACTCCTTCGCCGATTTCCTGTTGGCATGGTCGATCTCTGGACCCCAATTCGTCGTCGTCGCGTTTCTCGCAGCCGTATACATCGTCGGCATGCTCCGACTCCAGATTCGCTCCGGATGGCAAGCGATTCCGCTCCGCAAAATCTTCTACGCAATCGGCGGATACGCCATCCTTTTCTTCGCAGTAGCCGGCCCTCCCGAAGCCTTTTCCGAGGATATGTTCTTCGCTCACATGACGCAGCACATCCTCATCGCAATGGTCGCGTCGGTGTTGCTACTGGCCGCTACACCCATGGCCGCTTATCTCTGGGCCATGCCTGAAACCGTGCGCGTCGGACTCGCACCATCGCTCGCCGAACATGGATGGCTGAGAAACATCAACGCTACCCTTACAAACCCCAAGTTCGCGTTACCCGCATTCGTCCTCACCCTCTGGGGATGGCACATCCCCGAAGCCTACTCCCTAGCCGTCAGAAACGATATCGCACACCTCGCAATGCACCTCTCGATGTTCGCAACCTCCATACTCTTCTGGTGGCCAATCATCGGACCTCCACCCGTACGATCCCAACTCACCGACCCGCAACGCATCATCTACCTGATCCTCGTAGTAACCCCCACCGCTGTCCTAGCCGCCATCATCACGCTCTCCAACTCCGTCATTTACACCACATACATCGATACGCCCCATCACTTCACCTTGACTCCGAGTGAAGACCAACGAATCGGCGGTCTCCTGATGTGGATCCCCGGCAATGTCGTCTACTTCGCCACCCTGACAACCCTTTTCCTCCGTTGGTTCTCCCAAGAAGACCGCAAAAACCGCCGCTACCGACTCAACCAGAGACAGATCGAAGCGACGCGAAGGCGTATTCGAGAATTAGAAGGCAAGGATCAGGGCTAAATCAAATATCGGTTTACAGGTTCTCTAGAAACCAATATCCCGGCTAGTGGACTTCTCGATCCGTTCCAAAATCTCAATCATGACTCGCTGATTCTCTTCCAATTTAGTCACTCGTTCGGTCAGACTGGTGACGACGTTAAGCATCGATACAAACGAATTGCTGAGTTGACCATAGTTCTGAGCATGTTTGTAATCGGATTCTGTCATCCGTTCCTCAAGGCGGTCGAAACGTTCCTCAAGGCGATCGAAACGTTCCTCGAGGCGATCGAAACGATCTTCAAGCCGATCTAACCGCGCTTCAACTATGTCGAAACGCGCATCAACATCCTTTTTGGTTGCGAGTTCCTCGTGAGTGTGCGCTGCAGTAGTCATTATCCAGTGATTCTATACGTATTCAATCGATATACATGGAATGCGCACGACAGTTGGCGTGATCTGAGACTGCATGGAATCGGTTGCTACTCGCGTCACTGGTAAAATCCTTTACATTGGGCGGTTAGCTCAGAGGCCCAGAGCGCTTGCCTTACAAGCAAGAAGTCGGAGGTTCGAATCCTCCACCGCCCACCACTTGCTCCCTCTTAATCCTCCCCGGAAATTCAGTACAAAAAGTTTCTTCTGACATCTAGTTAGCGGATGTTAATCATGAAGTACGATCGCTGGGGCGAAAACGGCCCGCCTTTGGAAGCATACTCGCGCGTCACGAATCCCGAACGCTTCGAACCGATCATTCCGGTGACTCTCTCGATCTTGGACCAGCTCCACGAAACCTACGATGTGGAGCGCATCGATAGACTCGGAATAGACCCGCAGATCGAGCAAAGTAAGTCCGAAGCGCCTCGCCCCACGATCAGACTCAAACCTCGTAACCGTCGCGCGGCAACTATCACGATCGCATTCTCATCTTTTCCAGGAATCCACGCCCGCTTCGGAAAGTGGACAACCGATGCCTATCCGGGATGCGGATGCGATGCATGCGACGAAACCGTTGAAACTGAGATCGAACGCCTAAATGACATGATCCACAACGTCACGCGTGGCCGCTTCCGCGAGGCAAGAGGCGAGCCACACATTCCGCAGCTCGGTAAAGCGTGGTGGGCTCAGGAAAATTGGGCACCAACAAACTTGAGAAGTTACAAAAACCTGCGATACTCATCGAGTTACGGACGTGGCGCAAGCAGTGCCTCACGAGTCAACCTCAACGGAATCAGAAACCGGTGGCCATTCCGTAAGACTGTGCAAGAGATCCGATGGGA
>JAAXHR010000428.1 GCA_012270805.1 Dehalococcoidia bacterium | reverse complement strand
TCGCCACCCTGACAACCCTTTTCCTCCGTTGGTTTTCCCAAGAAGACCGCAAAAACCGCCGCTATCGACTAACCCGCAGACAAATGGAAGCTACACAGCGACGCATCAGTGAACTGAATGAAAAGGATTCCGATTGATCGAAACAGACCATCATCGTTGATTAGAAACCGATATCACGGCTGGTCTGACGTTCAATCCCTTCCAATATGCAGATCATCTATCGTTGCCCCTCTTCAAGGTTGGCTACTCGTTCGGAGAGAAGCACTATCGTGTTGTTCAAGGAAGCGATAGAACTGTTCAACTGGGTCATGTTCGAAGTGAAGCTGAACTCCAAATTCGTCATGCGCTCCTCAACGCGGTCAAACCGCGCGTCAACATCCCGCTTAGTCGCCAGATCCTCGTGAGTGTGCGATGCCGTAGTTATTCCTCGAACCTTGATCCGTTTCTCAAACCCAAGTCTACACAATCTCGCCCTCACCCCAACCCAAACATTCCCACTGATAAAATCCAATACCATAGCCCGGGCGGTTAGCTCAGAGGCCCAGAGCGCTTGCCTTACAAGCAAGAAGTCGGAGGTTCGAATCCTCCACCGCCCACCACCTGTCCCCTCTTAATCCTTCCGGAAATTCAGTACAAAAAGTTTGTTCTGATGCCTTGTCAACGGATGTGAATCATGAAGTACGATCGTTGGGGCGAAAACGGCCCGCCTTTGTAAGCGTACTCGCGCGTCACGAACCCCGAAAGCTTCGAACCGATCATTCCGGCGACTCTATCGATCTTGGACCAGCTCCACGAAACCTACGATGTGGAGCGCATCGATAGACTCGGAATAGACCCGCAGCTCGAGCAAAGTAAATCCGAAGCGCCTCGCCCCACGATCAGACTCAAACCTCGTAACCGTCGCGCGGCAACCATCACGATCGCATTCTCATCTTTTCCAGGAATCCACGCCCGCTTCGGAAAGTGGACAACCGATACCTATCCGGGATGCGGATGCGATGCATGCGATGAAACCGCTGAAACCGAGATCGAACGCCTAAATGACATGATCCACAACGTCACGCGTGGCCGCTTCCGCGAGGCAAGGGGCGAGCCAAGCATTCCGCAGTTCGGCAAAGCGTGGTGGGCTCAGGAAAATTGGGCACCAACAAACTTGAGAAGTTACAAAAATCTGCGATCCTCATCGAGTTACGGACGTGGCGCAAGCAGTGCCTCACGAGTCAACCTCAACGGAATCAGAAACCGGTGGCCATTCCGTAAGACTGTGCAAGAGATCCGATGGGACCCCTGGCCCCTCCGAGGTTGAGTCGTCAACGATATCTGGCGAGGCTGCTTTCTCAGTCTCCCCAAGCACGTTTCAACACTCGCTCAAACGCCTCCACAAAACCGTCCAACTCCTTATACGAATGCGCCGCCGATACGTTCCCGGCGCACCGACTCGACAGCAGATAACCCTCGTTCATCATCCCCATAAACACCATCTCCAGCAACTCACCGTCATTCGTCGCATATGACCGGTAATCCCTCACCGACTCAGATGTCGCCTGGATACCGAACAACGATGCCGCTCCTGTAACACCCATCGGGGCCTCCATCTCCGAGATCACACCTCTTAGCTTCTCTCGCAGGTACTCACCCTTCTCCTCCAATTCCTCATACACATCCGCCGACAACTCCCGCAACGTCGCAACTCCCGCGGCCGCCGTCATCGGATTGCCGTTGAACGTCCCCGCATGTGACACCTGCGGACCGCCAGGACCACTCGGATCCCACAACGACATCACGTCTTCCCGACCGCCGAACGCTCCGACCGGCAACCCGCCGCCGATTACCTTACCGAAACACGTCAAATCTGGTGTCACCCCGTAATACTCCTGTGCACCCCCACGAGACGCCCGAAACGCTATCACCTCATCGAAAATCAGCAAGATTCCTAGCTCTGACGTCAATCTACGCAACCCATCCAAGAACTCTGGTTCAGCCGGCACCATCCCGCACTGACCGTTAATCGGCTCCACAATAACTGCCGCCAACTCGTCGGCATGAGCCCGGATCACTCGCTCAGCATTCTCCAAATCGTTGTACGGCATGATAACGATCTCATCCGCCGATCGCGGTGTCATCCCACGCGTCATCAATACCGACTCTGGCGACTCAGCATCACCCGCCATTCCGACAGCCGGTGTCACGCTGATCTGCACCGCATCGTGGTTCCCGTGATATGCACCCTCGCATTTCGCCAACAAATTCTTGCCCGAGAAAGCACGCACTGCACGCACTGCATTTAACGTCGCCTCCGTCCCCGAATTCACAAACCGCACCTTGTCCAGCGACGGCACCCGCTCACACATCAATTCCCCCCACTCCACTACCAACGGTGTCGGAGCCGGATATGACACCCCACGTTCCAGCTGCTCACGCAACGCATCGATCACCGCCGGATGACGGTGCCCTAGAATCAGCGTCGTCATGTTGTTGATGAAATCGACCCGTTCATTCCCGTCCACATCCACGATCCGCGATCCTTCTGCCCTCGATACATAGATCGGAAACGGACCCCAAAATATCGAGTTCCGAGTGTCTCCGCCCGGCAACCACCGCTTCGCCTCCTCGTGCTTGGCCGACGACCCGCCGTTCAAGCCAACATAACGTGCCCTCTCGGCACGCAACGAATCAGAAATCTCTCGCTTTGTCATGCGCATATATTAACCCCGTACTCCCTTCAAGGTAGATTCAGAGGGACACCGCCGCCACACCTCCATTCCTAGCCAAGTCACATTGTTATTCCGAGCGCAACGAGACGCAGAGGGCATACACCACTCAACCATCCTAACCAACAGACAGATCAATTAAACACGCCAAACTCATCCTTCAAATCATTCTCAATCCCGAACATCCTAGTTCAAACTACATCACCGGCGGATGCGGAAACTCCCTAACCCAGCTCTCGCGACCAAATCCCGGAGCCTGCGACATATCGCCATGTTGCGCTAACCGATCCTGCGACGCCGCCTCGATCGAAGCCATCACCTCCGCAAACAACTCCCCCTCCAACCGGTGCCGCACATCAGAATACGCTGGATTGTCCAACAAACTCACCTGCTCCTGAGGATCGTTCTCGATGTCGAACAGCAACGCCTCACCAGATCGATACCGATGCAGCTTGAACCGGCCGTCATAGTTCATCCAACCATCCGTCAACATTCCAAAGATCCGGTCTCGACCTCGATCCCCCGGCATCCCCCTGCCCGGCAACGGCATCGCATCGTACCACACCGGCAACTCCTGGATACCCACCCACCGCAACATCGTCGCCGTAACATCCCGGAGCTCCACCAGATCCTCCACGACCTGACCACCGGCAACCCCAGGTCCCATCGCCAAAAACGGAATCCGGATCGCCGACTCGAAGAAAGAAGCCTTCCCGATCAGGTTGTGGTCCCCCAGATAGTCCCCGTGATCCGAAGCCAAAACAACGTACGTATTCTCCAACAACCCCTGCCCCTCCAACGCGTCCAAAATCGAACCCACCTCATAATCGATCTGCTGCACCAGCCCCGAATAATGCTTCCTGATCGTCACTTTCGTCTCATCTGGAAACTCCCCATAGTCAACCCCGTTCCAAGGCCGACGGTTACCGCTCACATTCGTCTCCCGCAAACTCGGATGGTGCCCTGGGACTTCAGGAGCCGCAACCGGCAGCTTGCTCTCGTCGATTCCTGCTAGAAACTGCTCATTCGGATCATAAGGACAGTGCGGACCCGGAAAACCCACCATCATCGCAAATGGCCCCTCATTCCCATACCGCTCGATGAACTTCACTGCCTTCGAACCAACGAAGTGATCCCATGAATGCTCCCAAGGGATGTCGTGAATGATCGCCCCTTTGTTCTCGTGATACCCAGCCATCTCATCCCCATGCAATTTCCTCAACCCATGCTTCTTCAGATGGTGATAGTAGTCATCCCGAACATGCAACCACCGCTTGTCTTCACAGATCACCCGATACTGGAACCCCCGACGCTCATCCCACGGGTAGAAGTGCATCTTCCCGATACCTGCCGTGTAGTAACCCGCCTCATTCAAAATCTCTGGCCAAGTCCGCATCCCCGCCTCACGCCAGTCGGCCCTCAAGTTCTGCGAGTTATTCGTCACTCCATTCCGAATCGCATTCGCCCCCGTCAACAACGCCGTCCGGGCAGGCACACACACCGGCGACTGCGAAAATCCATTCGCATACCGCACACCCTCTTGAGCGATCCGATCAATGTTCGGGGTCTGCAACCAGTCCGCACCGTAGCACCCCGCGAAATCCGCCCGAAACTGGTCCGGAAACAGAAAAACAATATTCGGTCGGTTTGTAGAGCTGTCCAAGTCTATGACTCCTTCCTGTACACCGGTATCCGCCAGTCTCAATCCAACTCCGCGACCGCGGCCGTGAACGCCGGCAAAACCTTCGCCCAATCTCCCACCACACCATACCGGGCATGAGAAAAGATATTCGCTTCACGATCCTTGTCGATCGCCACGATGTTCCGGGCTGACGAACAGCCGGCCATATGTTGGCTGGCACCCGAGATTCCTACTGTGATGTAGGTGGTAGGGCTGATGCTTTTGCCGGTTAGACCGACTTGATGCGAATGATCAATCCACCCTGCATCACAAGCCGCTCGGGATGCGCCCAACGCCGCGCCGAGTAGCCCGCACAACTCCCTCAACTGATCAAACGGCTCCGGACCACCAAGACCACGACCACCCGATACCACAACATCCGCCTGCTCCAACGGCACTCCTTCGCCTTCCTCGACCACGGTCTCGACATGCACGGGCACCGGCTCCTCGACGCCTACTTCCGACATATCCACCCGTTCAATCTCGGGTGTCTCACCAACACTCGTCGCCGCTTCAAAAGCTCCTGGTCGAATCGAAACAACCTGCAACCCATCACCAGCAAACTCATACACCGCAATCGCACTCCCGCCATGCACCGGCCGAGTTACCGCCACTCTACCCTCAGCATTCAACGCCAAATCGATACAATCCGAAGCCAATCCAGCCCCAAACCGAGCCGCGACCCGCGCCACAACCACCGACCCAGCATCCGTCTTCGCCACCAACACCACACTCGGCTTCAACCGATCCACAACGTCACAGATCAACTCGGTCAACAATGCGTACACCCCGCTGACACCATCCGATCCCGCATCCGGATGCTCCAACAGAACCACCTTGCCAACACCTATTCCGTCAAGACATCCATCATCAAACGACTCATCAACAGCAAGACACAACGTCACCTCCGAACTATCTGCGACCCGACCAGCCGCGCCCATCAGCTGTCGAACCGCCGGATGCAATCCACTATCAGCGACCTCACCAACTATCAATACGTCACCACTCATATCAACTTAGCCTCCCGCAACCGGAGAGCGAGCAACCGGCCCGAATCTGCCTCATCTTCACCCTCAATAATCTCCACGTTCGACTCCGACACCGGAACAAACAACCGCGTCATCTCCAGCACCCTGCCATCCATCAACTCACTCAGTCCCAAATCCGCCAACGTCATCGTCTCAGGTTGCTTCCGACTCGCTACCATGATCCCTCGCAGATTCGCATACCTCGCCTCACCAAGTTCATTCGTAACTGTCATCACCGCCGGCATCGGACACTCCACACGCTGGAACCCGCCTTCAGCTACTCGCTCAACCTCAAACGAATCGCCGTCGCCACCGACACTCAGAACGCGCACCAAAGTTACCAACGGCGCCGACATCAGTTCGCTCAACATGATCGGCACATACGCTTGGTCCCAGTCCGAAGCCTGTCGACCCGCCAACACCAGATCTGCACCGCCATCCCGCTCAATCGCTGCCGCCAAAACCTTGGCAGTCCCGAGAGCATCCAACGATTCCGACACCTCATCATCCACCAAGACCAACCGATCTGCCCCGATCGCCAACGGCTTCTTCATCACATCCAGCGCAAATCCCGTCCCCACTGAAAAGATCACGATCTCACACTCAACTCCCGCGTCTCGCAACCGCAAGGCCGCCTCTACCGCGTTCATATCGAAACCGTTCACGATCGGAGGCACCCCGGCCGGCGGAATCACGCGCAACGCCCCCTCATCAACCTTGAACTGCGAAGGCGGAATATCCGTATCTGGGACCTGCTTCGCACAGACTGCTATCTTCAAAATGCCTCGCCTAATCTAGTAGCTTCTCTTCGCGCCCCGCCAATCCATCCCGCAACAATTCTAACTATTGCCTACTCAACCTAAAACCGCTCCCAAATCAATCACGTATCCTTCAACGTAACCGCTTCCTGCCCAACCAACACGTAGCCAAGGGGGTGCAAACAATGAAAACCCGCGTCATCGGGGTGGTCACAACCCTCGCCGCCATCACAGTCGTCCTAGCAGGCATCGTCTTCACCATTGCGGCCATCCAAGATTACCAAGCAAACAGAGGGCAATCCTTCATCGAGCGCGCCGCCAGCATCGTGGGCATCGGAACTTTGAAACAACCAGAACAGGATGCCCAAGTCAAGATTGAAGCAACAAATGACGACGATGTCGCCGAACCAGACTCAAAGTCATCTGACTCGCCCGAGATATTCCGCTTCTTCGGTCGGACTGAAGACAACGAGGAATGGTTGGACGATCTATTTGACCGTGAATGGCTAGACCGCGAGGAATCCTTCAGGTTCGAGGATCGGATCGAGCGAATGCCCGACCTCCCGAGGTTCGAGAGGTTCGAGGAATTGCCTTTTGACAGCTTCGAATTCGAACGCCCTCGGCGAACCGATTGGCTAGGTGATCTAGTCGAGCGCGGTGTGATGACGCAAGACGAGCTCAATCAACTCAAATCGTGGATAGATAACTTACCCGATTCCTTCGATGGTGTCATGCCGAGATTTTTAGACGAACGAAATTTCGAGTTCGAAAGCGACGACGGGCACTTCCGTTTCAGAGGCCGGTGGCGTATGGACGAGCCCGACAACGATTCATCCGAGGAGCACGAAGACGAAGACAGGTTCGAACTCGGCGCTGACAAAGGCATCTCGTTCTGACGCCTAACTCCGATCATGCCTCCGCGACATCACGTCGCTCCCACCCCGGCTTGAACATCCGCAGGAAATTCGACTTGCCGTAAGGATGCTTCGCGGCCTCTACTTCATCTAACTCAATACCGAAACCGGGCGTGTCCGGTATTTTGAGCTTCCCATCCTCAACGCGCTCGAAGCCGTGTAAGACGTCCGACACCCAAGGCTCCAAGAAGTCGTCGAAACACTCTTGGATGTAGATGTTCGGCGTGACCGCGTCGATGTGCAGAGCGATCATCGTCTTCAACGGACTTTCGGCGTTGTGGAGTGCCAACTGAGCATGATGTGCCCTAGCCATTCCTGCAATCTGCAAAGTTCGCCAAACACCCCCGACGCCCAGCGGCTCAGGATTGATGATGTCTGTAACGTCAGCATTCAAGAACCGGGCGAAGTCGTGAAGCTCGTGCATACGTTCGCCAGCTATGACACGGACCGGGACACGCTTCGCCACTTCGATCAAAGCATCCACATCGTTGGACAGAACTGGTGTCTCAAACCAAGTCACACCGAACTCTTCCAGCCAATTGCCGATCTCGATCGCCGCTCCCACGCTGAAACGATCGTGCGCCTCGATCATGATCTCGACATCATCGCCGACGGCATCCCGAACCGCCCTCAACAACGCCTGCACATCACGCGTCTCCGACTTGCTCAACGCCAAATACGCGGTCCCGAAGGGATCCAGCTTCAGCGCCGTGTATCCTTTCGCCACAACTTGTGAGGCGCTTTCCGCGAACCCTTCCGGCGTTCTTGGGCCCGAGTACCACCCATTCGCGTACACCCGGATATCGTCACGCACATTTCCGCCGAGCAGTCGATGCACCGGCACGCCCAACGATCTGCCCAGGATGTCCCAACACGCCATCTCGATACCAGCCATCTCGCGGTTCACGTTAAGAAATCCCGCCAGATACAGCTCGTTCCAGATTGCGTGGATTTCACGCGGATCACGCCCGATCACCAGATGCTTGACTTCTTCGACCGCCGCAACGGTCGGCTGTGTGCTCAGACCGCCCGTCGCCTCTCCTAGTCCTCGCAACCCCTCGTCGGTGTCTACAACCACATAGATCCAGTTCTTCCACGGGTTGCCGACCACTACTGTCCGGATATCGGTGATCTTCATATCGCAGGTTCTTCAGCCATTCATAGGCTCCAGCAGCGTGGCCTCGGTCAACGCCTGCACATCGTCCGCGCTCCAACCCGGCGCGCACTCATCCAACACCAGCCCGTTCTCGGTTACTGAAATCACCGCGATGTCGGTCACGATGTCCGTCACGCATCGCTGAGCCGTCAACGGAAAACTGCACTCTTTCAGAATTTTTGGCTCATTGCGCCTAGTGGTGTGCTCCATCGCCACAATCACGCGCTTCGTGTTCGCCGCCAGGTCCATCCCGCCGCCGATGCTTCCGATGCCCCGCGACGGCAGCATCCAGTTTGCCAAATCTCCGCGCTCCGACACTTGCAACGCTCCAAGCACCGTCGCATCGATATGACCACCGCGAATCATGGCAAACGACTCCGCCGAGTCGAAAAACGCCATCCCCGGCGTCATCTTCGTGAACTGCCCACTCGCATCGATCAGATCCGGATCGCCGTCCTCCGGCGCAAGCAACTCCCCATAACCCAGCACTCCATTCTCCGCCTGATACCTCAGATGCACACCTTCAGGAACGAAATCGGCGCACAACGAAGGGATACCAATACCCAGATTCACCACTGCACCATGCGGCAACATCCGAGCCGCCCGACGCGCAACATCAGCACGCGACAAGCGCGGCGCGGGGTCGGTGAAACTGATTGAGGACTTCAGGGGTCGAGTCATCATGATTTTAACTTCATACTTTAGTCAACTATCGGCATCCTTTGCAGACGCGCGTCCACTTCAATAGATTGTTATATTGCCGCTTCGGATTGGCAAGAGCATCTGCGGAGTAAATGCTTCCAGGTGGAGAAACGATCCGACCGTTCTTGAAATCTGCCATCAATGAAGTGTCACTAGTGCAAAGCACATGACTACGACTAATTAAAGCCAAAGCGACCACATGTTCGTCATCGGATCTACATACTGCGCGTTCGCGAAGACGCTCAGCGCGCTGGTTTACTTCACCGTCAGCCAAATCTCGGACGAATCCGGCAAGACTAGCCTGAATAAACCAGGTTTTGAACGCGTCGCTTTGCAATAGTTCAAATCGAAGCTTGCCGCCTATAACGATCTTACGTCGATTATTGTCTAAAGCTGTTCGCAGTCTTTCGCCGGCCAGCGTCGGATTGTCTCCGAAGACGCGGTGACTCACGTTGGCATCAACAATCAGGCACATCGCTCAATAACGGATCAGCTGGTAAGGGGCACTGACAACCCAACGGATCTGTTCACTTCATCCATAAAAAACTGCCGATAACCAGGTGGAGCATGCAGCACTTCCCCCCGCTCGCTGATAAGCAGTGAGTGGATCTTGACGCTCGAATTGTCTCGTTCGAAATATAGTATTGAGACATCGTCTGATGTAAGACCGGTTGCGCTGTCGCGCACATCCATTCGTACTCGATCGATGAGATTGTCGCTATGTGTCTCAATGATGAGTTGCTTACCCGTTGCGGCAACTGAGCAGAACAGCGTTCCAAGCTCAGCCTGCGCGCTAGGGTGTAGGTGAACTTCCGGTTGTTGGAGTAGGAAGGTTTCTGGGCCGTCGTCTCTCAACACCTCTGTCAATATCGGCAATACTTGGCTGATGCCGTAGCCCATGTCCACGAGGTTTCGGTGAGGTCCTTTACGACGTTTGCCGGCTTTGCGCACGTGAACTTGGAATGGACTGCCCTCTGAATCGCCGAGGCGATCAACTCTGAAATCGTCAAACAAACCCGACTTTCGACCAAAATCCACAATCCGCCCTTGCAAATCCTCCCACTTCTCTCCTCCGGCCATTGATGAGCGCGCCAGAAAAGTCGGAACGTAATCGCCCTCAGGATCGCGAGCTACGTCTGTTGGGTCGTAGGTTCGCGAAGGTCTAGATCTTATGGGGGCACTACCAAATGGCGGGCCGCTTGCGCGCAGATGGTTAAACTCATCAAACAAAAAACGGCGCAAGGTTTCTTCCAACTCAATACCTTCTTCATGCTCATCTTCGTGACTATGTCTTACGGCAAGATGAGTCGCAAGTGATAGCGGAAGTAGGTGTTGCTCAAATCCGTGGATGTTTTCCTCAATTTCAGTCGCAATTACCCTATCTCCAACACCGATCTCGATCGATCCGGTTGCATCGTCTGTAGGATGCGAATATTCAATCCAGTCGGATCCATTGTCAAGTTGGCGACGCACAGGATGCGGGATGCCTAATCGATTTGCGAAGGTGGCCCGGAATCGAACCGATTTTTCCTGACCGCCGTTTTCGCTTTGAGTGTCACCTCTCCCGAGATTTTGCGTGAAGCCAGCTTCGAAAGAATTGCCAACGCTACGTTTCCTGCTTGGATTGTGGACGATTTCGTCAAATGAACCGAGGTCATACGGCTCTTGGCGAAAGTTGGGTAACATGTCTCCGTATGCTACATACGACAACGCCCGTATCAACGCCAAGAATGATGTCTTGCCGGTGCTGTTCTCTCCAACCAAGAGCGTCAGGGGCGCGAGACGTACTGTCTGCTCCTCACCAAAGCAACGGAAGTTTTTGACCATAATCGAATCCATACATGGAATCTTAACAGTAGAGAGTTGCATAGGGTTGACAAGAGACTGGTCATGTTGTGAACAGGAATAAGGTGCAGAGGGGGAGCTACATATTTCGGCACTTGCATGGAGCCATGTTCGTGCGCGAAGTATAGGTACTCGTGCCTTCGCTCACCCTCTTGGCTTTTCAAGAATCCGCGTACGGTTACATCCAAATGTGCTTGAGCACGTTCATTAGTTTTTCCTGCGGGCGTAGCGATCTTTGTAGGGATTGGATGGCATTACAACCTCCCCTGATTCGCCAACTGAACGAATCGTTCGAGCGAGACGATGTTGACTAAATCGGCGTTGACAAGGAAGTGATTTAAGCCGCCTGAGAGATAAAACTCCTTGAAACGCCAGCCCTCACCACCAAGCACCAAGTACGCCTTGAAGAATTCCTCGTTCTGCATCATGGCATCGGCCAGACACACAACTTCAAATGGGATCTTCTGTTCCGCGGTTCCTTGAACCTGTTGCCACTTCAACGATATGAGATACGGACGATCAGAGTCGTCCAAAGCATATGTGTCGATGTTGTGTCTTGATACACCGAACCGCATGCCAATGTTTCTCTGGCGAGTAATCCTGTAACCACCCATTTCGAGTGCCGGAAGCACCATTCGCTCCATGACACCACCTGTGCGAGTGTTCCGCGGCGACAAATCTCAGTCCTCGCCCTCGTCCAAGAGCCGTGATGGTGCGACGCTTCGGTCCAAGTCCAAATGATCTCCAAGACCATTGCCTGAACCTTCGCCAACAGAAAAATCGGGGGGGGGGGGGGGCACACATGTTCAAACGTTGCAAACCTATATCGACAAATTCCTCTTCCACCTCAATGCCAACGAAACGTCGGTTCAAGTTCAGAGCAGCTACGCCGGTGCTGGCGGTGCCTGCAAACGGATCGAGCACTAAATCTCCTTCAACAGTGGAAGAGCGGATGCAACGTTTGATCAGTTCAACAG
>JAAXHR010000218.1:1219-15409 GCA_012270805.1 Dehalococcoidia bacterium | reverse complement strand
CGACGCTCGAAAATACGACCACGCTGAAATTCTGCAAGCTGCTGAGAAAGCGATGAGGACAGGGTTGTAGGATCGTTTGGGTTCTGAGCAATCTCCACACGAGTGCCAGCCATAGAGCGCTAACCTCTCAGATTCGGACGCGTAATCTAGTATGTTGGCGAAAGCTGCTTCTGCCGCCTTTGTGCACATTCCGACATGGAGCCTCAGGACAATCGAACGAGAATTGGGGACCACGTTGTTCGTGTCCCACGTCAAGCCGCAACTGCATCCGTAGATGTATCGGTCGCACCGCGTACGATGTCCGTGCGTGGACTTACATCGCCGATGTCGCTCATTTACGGGTTCCTCATCATCGATTTGATCGGCACATTCCTGCTTCTACTGCCAATTTCTAGCAAGGCGCCAGGAGCCGCAAACATTCTCACATGCCTCTTCACCGCGACTACATCGGTAACCGTCACCGGGTTGGTCACGGTTGATACGCTCGAACACTGGACACTGTTCGGACAGGCGGTGATACTGACGCTGATCTTCATCGGCGGACTAGGATTTATGACCGGTGCAGCCTTCTTGATCATCCTAGTCGGGCAAGAGCTTAGATTGCAGAACCGATTGATCGTGCGGGAAGGTCTGGGTTGGGGTCAGCTCGGAGACATCACTACCTTGGTTCGGAAGATCGTCGTATTCGCGGTTGCAATCCAGTTCATCGGCTTCATTGTGCTATGGATTTACTGGACGTTCGTTCGCAACCTTTGGGAAGGCTTCGAGATTTGGCAAACGTTGTGGCTCGCGTTTTTCCATGGTATTTCGGCATTTAACAATGCCGGAATTGAGGTGTTGCCAAACGACATCGTGGGTGGCGACAGCATGAGAGGATTTGCGGCCGATTACTTCACATTGTTTGTCTTCGCCTCGCTGATCTTCATCGGAGGAACGGGCTACATCCTGTGGAGCGACGTGTGGCGTCGGAAGAATTTCAGGATGTTGCGGTTGGAAAGCAAGTTGATTCTGATTGGGACGGCGGGGTTGCTTCTGACAGGATTCATTACGTTTGCGATCGGCGAGTGGGACAACCCAGGCACCTCCGGCGACAGCAGCATCGTGCAGAAGATCGCGGACGCGTTTTTCCACTCTTTCTCCGCCAGAACCGCAGGATTTTCGGTCATCGACTATGGGCAAGCATCCAACTCTACGGATATCGCCACCGAGATGTTGATGTTCATAGGTGGAGTATCGGGCACCACCGCCGGGGGGATCAAGGTCAACACATTTATGGTGATATTGATCGCTGTAATCGCGACCATGAGAGGACGCAGCAGCACCAATGCGTTCAATGTCCGTATTCGGCCGAGCGTGGTCCAACGCGCGTTGGTCCTCGGCGCAGTCTCGACGGCAATTGTCCTGCTATTCGCCTACCTGGCGCAACTGCTCCAATCTGACCTACCCTTCCGAGATGTCTTCTTCCAAGTCATATCCGCTGCCGCGACAGTGGGATTGGACACCGGAATCACGTCGCAACTAAATGGGGCAGCCCAAATCTTGATAATCTGCGCAATGTTCCTCGGCCGATTCGGCCCGCTATCCCTGGCGTTGTTGATGGCCGGTCGGCAAGTCGAGCAACGATATGCCTTGCCTGCGGAAGAGGTTAGAATCGGTTGAACTGTAATCCCATTCCCGCCACTGGGTGCAGTTCCCGGAGTCGAAATTGGCAACCCAGAACATAATCGTAGCCGGTGTCGGTCGTTTCGGCTCGCGTGTAGCTACCGGGCTGTTTCAACTCGGACACGATGTGTTGGCGATCGATCAGGACCAAGCGAGAATCCAAGAACTCATCGGGCGGGTCACATACTCCGTGGCCGGCGATGTCACCGACGAGGTCCTGATGCGCGACCTGGGAGTCCAGAACTTCGATGTCGCAATCGTCGCCATCGGACGAAACGTCGAATCCAGCATCATGACCGCAGTGCTGCTACGGTCTTTCAACATCCCGATGCTGGTTGCACGGGCGAGGAACCAGCTTCACGCCGAGACGTTGCAACGGATCGGTTGCGACCGGGTGATCAACGCCGAAGAAGAAGCCGGAATGCGATTGGCGCAGACATTGTTTACCCCTAACGTTACCGACTACATCCCCCTCGGCGGGTCTCAAGGCATCAGTCGAATGCGGATCCCGGATCGCTTCCAAGATATGACCTTGCGCGATGCGGGGTTCACAGAGTTCCGAGATCAGAACCACCTGTCGGTTTTGGCCCTGATCCGCGACCAAAACGCGCGATTAATTCCAGACCTCGATGAACGTACGCGCCCAACCGATGAGATCGTAGTCGCTGGACAGAAACACCTCGTTGACGAGCTGGACGGATGAAGTACTCCCGCGTCATGTGTCTGGTCCGCGGCGACGACAGCGACGAGGAGGCGATCGACACAGCAGTAAGCCTGCTTTCGGGCAACCACCGAAGCCTTCAGTTCGTGCACGTCATCGTCGTCGATCGAAGGTTCGCTCTAGATGCGCCCGATCCCGCACGATATCGAGAGGGAGAACGCGTTCTGCAGGATGCCGAGTCTGCAACCGGGCTTCGCGGCGGAGTCCGAGGCTCGATACTGCAATCCCGGTCCATCGGCCCGGTGCTGGTTAGAGAGGCTTTGGATTACGGCGCCGAGGTAATTGTCGCTACAGCCAAGGTTCTGGCGACGTTGAACGCCAAAACGATCGACTCGGACGCGGAGTATCTTATGGCGAACGCGCCTTGCGCAGTGGTGTTGGTCCGCGAAGCAGCAGAGGGCTTTGAAGCCGCATCGGGGCAGCCTGATCAGCAGATCCTCATGCGCGCCAATGGCGATGATTGATTCTTCGATAAATTAGTGAAAATGAGAGTCGTAATTGCAGGACATGATCGCTTGGGCATCGTGATGGCCAATATCCTCAGCGAATCGGGGCACCACGTCCTGATCGTAGGGGCCGAAGGCAGGCACCTCCGATCGCTGCCCAGCCATCTCGTTGCTAGGAGCAACGTTGCGTTGCTTGAAGCCAAACCGACTTTGGACGAAACGATGGTAGCCATGGATATCCGCGGTACAGACCTTTTCATCGCGGCACTGCGAACCCCTGCCGAGAACGGTCTCGCGGCCCTAAAAGCGAAGATTACGTACAACGTAGAAAATGTCATCGCGGTAGTTACCAATGAATCTCTGGGCACGATCTACGAACGTTTCGACATTCGCATCGTGAACCCGTACACGTTGGCGTTGTCCGATTTGCGCGACATACTTAACATGGGTACGGAAAGTTCTGGTGAGAATGATGCAACTCCAGCACAGTAGTTGAAGCTACGATCACGGACAGTTTGAAATGTATGTCATCATCGTTGGATGCGGAGCCATAGGCACCCGCAGCGCGTTTTCACAGCTGCACGCTGGACACGAGGTATTGTTGCTCGACACCGACGAAACCCGCGTCGACATGGTTCAGAAGACACTTGGCAACGTCGCGATGCTCGGCGATGCCACCGAGGAGTTCACTCTTCACAGCGCAGGCATCAATCGTTGCGATGCGCTTATCGCCACAACCGGCGACGACGCTGTCAATCTCGCATCTTGCCAATTGGCGAAATTCACCTTCGATGTCGAAACCGTGGTCTCGATCGTTAACGACAGCACTGACACGAATCTGTTCTTGGCGGCTGGGGTAGATTCCATCATCAGCCGCACGGACATCATCCTGGCCAATCTAGCCGGCACGTTGCTTGACCATCCCATGGTCGAATTAATGACCCTGAACGACCGTAACGAAAAACTCGTATCGATGAAGATTCCTCGCAACGCCAGGTCGGTTGGCAACCGGTTCCGCGACCTTGCTCTTCCTTACGGGATCATCATCGCTCTAATCGTGTCCAGTGTCGGTTCGCCGTTCGTGCCGACCGAAGATACAGTTATTCTCGGCGGCGAAGAGGTGATTGCATCTTGTCCCGTCGAGGCGTTGGACGAGCTGGCATACGTATTGACTGGTCAGAGGTTCTCTTCGCTTGTCGCCTAAACGCATCTCGCACCTTGGCCCTGAAGGGACTTTCACCGACCAGGCGTGCCATGTTTACGCTCCTGCGGACTGGGAGCGGATCGGATATCCAGAGATGCATCAAGTGGTCGGCGCGCTCGTAGACGGCGAAGTCGATGAAGCAATTGTGCCCATCGAGAACAGCGTCGGCGGCGCAGTCATCGACATCGAAGATTTTTTGGTTCGGACATCGGATATCCAGATCAAAGGCGAGATGCTACTTGGCATAGAGCAGTGTTTGATCGCCCACCCCGGTGTCGATTTGTCCCAGATCAAAGTCGTGAGATCCAAACCTGAGGCGTTATCTCAGTGCCGCCAATTCCTGGATGCCCATCTCCCCGAAGCGGCCCGCGTCGGCACCGCCAGCACCGTTGAGGCTGTGTATCGCGTGAAGGCCGAAAGCACCGATGTTTCTGCCATCGGACCGCGCCGCGCCGCTGATTTGGCTGGGTTACCGGTGATCAGATCCGGCATCCAAGACCGCAAAAACAACGTCACGCGCTTCGTGATTCTCGGTCAATCGGATCATGAACCAACTGGCACGGATAAAACCAGCATCGTATTCAGTTTCATGAACCGCGACACACCCGGCCAGCTCTACATGGCCCTCGAACCCTTTGCCCGCCGCAACATCAACCTGACAAAAATCGAATCGCGCCCCACGGGCGATGAACTCGGCAACTACGTGTTCCTCTTGGACTTTGTGGGGCATCGAACGGATCCAGAAATTTCGGAAACGGTGGACGGGTTGCGAGAGTTGGCACCGCTCGTAAAAATTCTCGGGTCGTACCCGATTGCGACCAAAATCTACTAGCTAGCCGTCGTACGAATTCGACTCACAACCAACGCCGAACCCGTTCCGTGTAGCGGCTGTACTCAGCGCCGAGTGTACGTCGAAGACGGCTCTCTTCCCACGGGACCGTGTACCAGTTGAAGACCGCAAACGAAGGGATCGTGGCCAACATTATCGAGAGCGAATTGGCGGCACACCCGATGCCGAAAATCGCGATGATCATCGCTAGATAGGCCGGATTGCGGGATGAGGCGTAGATACCGTCAGTGATTAGATTCCGCGTCGGTTTGCGAATGTCGAAGCTTTCGTTGTGGCGATGGAAAGTTGCAAGGGCCGCGCCGAACATGACAACTGCAAGCGCGATTATGATGCCGCCGCTAACGAAGTTCCAAGGCCCCTTTAATGGTTCAAATGGCCAAAAGACTTGATGAATGACACCCGCGATGATCGTGAACAGTGCGGGTGGTACCGGCGGGATGCGAAAGAAGTTCATCTGGATGGGTTATGCACGAATCGGAATCACGTGCCATGTGTTACTTCATTGCGATATTCTAGTCGAATCTAGAGCCCAAAATTTCGGAAAGAGCAGACATGTCAAACGGCGACGCGGTAGCTTACCGTTCTCACATTCGGTTGCAGAGGATAAAAGGTCCGTTCCGGATCGCGCACTTACCGATCGACGGCGAGGTCAAGTTCGGCGTCCACTCGGAAGTCGCGGAACACTACGGAGTCAGCCCCGACATCTCCGAACCGCACGCCACGACGTTGGATTACATCGTAGCCGCCACTAGTGGTTGAATGACCGGCACGTTCGGCGGCGCCCTTGAGGCGCGCGGAATTCCGGCCGGCGAGGGTTATCTCGAATCCGACGCTCTCGGCGAGATCGAGAAGGAAGGTAACGTCCTCGTCATCAAGCGCATCCATATCACCTATAAGCTGACCATCGATCCAGAGCTGATGGAGGAGAAGCGAGATGCGTTAGATCGAGTAATGAGGGTGCATCACAACTCCTGCCCCGTATACAGAAGCATCTCCGACAGCATCGACGTGACAGCGGAGTTGGAACTGATCTGAGACGAGCTTAAGCCGATGTCGGAGCCGCTAATTGATTTTCGAACTTCATATAAGCGCGCCCTAAATGGTTTTCGACAATTTTGACCACCTGTGTACCCGCAAAAGTATGAGTTGTTGCATGAAATACCGATAGGACGAGGTCTTGCAAAACATCATCGTCCTCTAACGAGCCGATCGGTACACCCCGGTTGCACAAAGTAGACCGGGCTATGTGTCGCCCGTGGTCGCGCCAATACTCGTTGTTCGACAACCACTGAGCAACGTCGGGCGCGGCGGTCGGATCAATTCTCAGGAGATAGTTAGTTAGCCAATGTCGAGTCAATTCTTCTGCAAACGCAACAGCCCGTTCAGAACGACGAACGATGTCTGCCCCGTATTGGTTTAGCATCGCTTGCCACGAGGCGGATTCTACCGGATCAAATGTCGAATATCGCGCTCGTCTCGCTTGTTCTAAAACGTCAAGCGCAGCAACGATTCGCCAACCTGATGGTGTGTAAACAGGGATCTGTGGATCAGTCGGGCCAAGGAATGAATGTTTACCCATAAAAACCTCGTCAGCCAGACAAGCGATCATCGTCGCTGCAGACATCGCGAGGTTTGGAACGAACACTCGGACGTGTTGAAATCTTTCCCGCAAATAGAGACCGAATGCTTCTGCCGAGTAGACCGCTCCGCCCGGGCTGTGCAAGATGAGGTCAACATTTGGTGTCTGCAAGCCAGATGAAACAGTCATCAGCGCATGCAAATCTTCATCTGATATGCCGGACTGATCGGCATGAGTAGGTTTTTGAACCCAAGCCGAAGCGTAAAGTATCGTTGCTCGCCCGGTTGTTTCGCTCAGAATTTTGAGAAAGAGGCGCCTAACTCGATCGAAATCGGGGATCCCGTCTTCATCAGTCGTGGTGGCTACAAGTCCAAGTATCTCATCCCAATAAGGCACAGCGCGTCACGTTACCCAATAGGTCGTTATCGAGTCTCGCACTTGGATATGAGCATCAACCACTTGACGACGTTTTCTCAATCTTCGCCCGGATCTTTGGCCGGTAAACCTTGCGCATCTCACGAATACCTGGTTGTGATTCTGGCTCTTTGATTTCGATGCCGTACTTCTCTTCAAGCTCCCGAATCATATCTTCAAAAGTTTTGGTTGCGGGCATATTGATCCACCTTCGTGCTCGCTGACGTGCTTGCATATTACACGAACGAATAACCAGTCACAAGGTTTTCATCCATCGTCCGTCTGACGATAAATTTGGATGAAAGGTTGTTTTTCTAACCAACCTGCTGAATCAACTCGATACGAATATCGCCGGGCGCGGCGATAAACCCGATCTTCCGCCCATCAGGCAACGGAATTGGCCCCTCTTGAACTTCAGCCCCCATCGCGGTTAGCCGCGCCAAGTCGGCATCAATGTCATCCGTGTCGAACCCAAAGTGCTCTAGACCAAAGTGCGGTTTCGCATCGCCAGGGCCCAGCGTCTCCCCCGTTCGCTCGTTGGAGATGTTGATCGCCAGCCCACCTTCGGTCTGAGTGACGATGAAGCGGTCGCCGAAGTCCCGCACCATGTCTGACATGATCTGAACGTTGAAGGCCTTGACGAACCAGTTGGCGGTCTTCTCAGGATCCGACGACTTCAGGTGGATGTGGTTAACCAAGTATGGCATTTGCGAACTCTCCAAGGTTGTGGTCCGGGTCTACCTAAAGTGTATGCGAACGCCGAAACTACCGAACCGAGCGAGCATCGAATGCTTATGAAACGCCCGAAAGGGCTCAAGTCGCCTCGTCGACGATCTCGATCAGATCGCGGGCGCGTTTGCTGTCCTGTTGACCCTTGGCGGAGATGCCCTCTTCGAACATCTGGAGGCAGAAGGGACAAGAAACTGCGACAGTGTCGGTACCGGTCTCCAAAAAGTGTTCAGTCCGAATATGGTTGACGCGCTCTCCCGATTCTTCCATCCACATCCTTCCGCCGCCTGCGCCGCAACAGAAGCCACGCGAACGGCACTGCGACATCTCCCGCACCTGTACACCTGGCACAGCGTTCGCGATCGCCCGCGGTTGATCGTAAATATTATTGTGCCTTCCAAGATAGCAAGAGTCGTGATATGTAATCTCATTAACCTGGTTCTGACCAGATTGCGACGCTGCGTCAACCTCCGATATCGAGAGCCGTCCGTCCTCAATCAGACGCTGTACATACTCGGTGTAGTGCATCACCTCAATGTTCCATTCCGCATCGAAACCCTCGGCGACCTGTAAGTATTCGTTGCGCATCGTGTTGAAGCAATGCGGACAAGTGGTCAGAACCGTCTTGATGCCATAACCATTGATCGTCTCGATGTTCTGACCCGCCAATATCTGGAAAAGATATTCATTGCCCATCCGACGTGCCGGATCGCCAGTGCAGGTCTCTTGCGCCCCCAACACGGCGAAATCTACCTCGGCCTTCTGGAGCACCGATGCCATAGCCCGCGTCACGCTCATCCCCCGCTCAACCAACGCGCCTGTGCAGCCGACCCAAAACAACACCTCTGGGTTCGGATTTTCGCCAATGCTCGGAACACCCTCCATGCCCTCCAACCAAGACACCCGCGTCAAAGTCGTCCCACTCCACGGATGGCCACGCTGCTCCATGGACTGCTGAGCTGTCAACGCGGTGTCGGGTGCCGAGGCTTGTTCGAGCATCAGGTATCGACGCATGTCGACTATCGAGTCGATGTGCGAGATGCCAACGGGACATGCTTCCACACACGCCGCACATGTCGTGCACGACCACAGAACCTCCTCGCCCACCGTGTCGCTCACCATCGAGGTCGACGATGCCGGGGCGAATTCCCCCGTAGCAGCCGCACCGATCAGCTCCGGTGCACGCTGCTCCATATACCCGCGCATATCTTGAATCACCTTGCGCGGCGACAACGGCTTTCCAGACACCCACGCCGGACAGTTGTCTTGGCACCTGCCACAGTTCGTGCAAGCGTCGTAACTCAAAAGCTGTTGCCACGTCAGATCCTTGAGATCTGTCGCGCCAAAAGATTCCAAAGTTTCAAAATCCCCCATGGGCTTCAAAGCACCCCGAGGTCGCATCGGCCTGAGATAGATGTTCAACAAAGAGACGATGATGTGCGACAACTTGCTGAAGCTGATCGCTGCATACGCCAAACCGATCGCGAAGATTGCCGCGTGCGCCCACCATAATGCCTTATGCAACACAAGCATGGCATCGGTCGAGATGCCGACACCGATGAACAACTTGCCGACCAACCAACCTACAGGCGACCACAAAGCGTCGGATGGCGCGTAGAGTTCAGAAGCCGGATTCAATTCGGTCGCCCCGATACGAAGTCCTTCCAATGCGAACCCGGTCGCCAAAAGCAAAAGAAGGTAGGCAAGGATCAATGAATCATCCCCAAAGGAGTTCAGTCGTTCTGGCTTCACGACGTACCGACGCCAGTACGCCATGCCGACACCAATCGCCGCGAGAACTCCACCGAACACATCCCAAACAAAACTGGTCTGCAACCTGAAGTACGCCGTCGGAAACGTTATCCCAAGATATTCTTCGAAATTGAATTCGATCGCCGCAACTGTAGTTGCCAGCAATAAAACGGCGAAACCCCAAAAGATCGCGAAATGCATCACCGTCGCGTATCGCTCGCGGCGCGGATGGAACTTGCCATGGCCACCAAAACCGAAAGCACCAGCGCGCAGGAATTCTCGGACTCGCGTGACGTGTGAACCTAGTTCGTCGTATTCAGATCCGACCCGCCAAAACTGCACGCGCCGGTATAACGCGTAAGCGATGAAGGCGACGGAAATCGGCGCAACCAGATATACGATCGCGCCGAGCAACGGGTAACCGATGTTCCAGAAATCGGTTCGTCCGGCAAGGTCAAGCATCCTCGTATGTTATGTGAACTGCCTGTAATGGCACCCAATCGAACCAAATGGACAGCAACTAGTCAGTTTCGGCGCGACCGATGTGATACTCATTTTCGGCATCCATGATTCTCCAGACCGAATCAACCGACTCGACGCGTTGCGGAAACTCGGCTCCCCAGTGCTCCTTGAGATGACCCACGATATCACTGAACTTCATCGGTTGGTTGCCGTTGACTATCAAGATGCGGAATATCGCCTCCAATAACGACATTCCCGGGGTGATGAACTGAACCTTGGTCGGGCAGATCTTGGCTGCGTTATAGATGCTCCGTTCCGTCGTCCTGCCCGGAATTATCGGCTGACCTTCCGGGTGCCGTCGACACAACCTGCACTCACCCGACCAACAAAGACGTTGCCACACTTTGAAGAGATACGATTCGCCTGCTTCCTCGTACGTGCGCTCGTTAATCGCGAATAACGTGTCACCGTCGGTTCCGCTGACACTATATCCTTCTGCGATCTCGATCCCTGTTGTCATTCCCTCTGTCCTGATCTACGCTGTTCATCCGCTGCGCATTTGGCACTTGCATCATCTAAATCTGTCGCCTAAACCACATTAAAATCACCGACCCGTTACGAATGATCTATCCTATCGCTCAACAGGTCGTCATCAGGCCACTCTAAAATCTCCACGACGGCATCGGTGCCCGCCGGAACGCTCGCGACATCGTCTGGACAGATGGCGAACCCTCGAGCCAGAGCCATAGAGTGTAGCGCACCTGAACTCTGGTTCCCGGTGGAACGCGCGCGGTAGTTTCCAGCATCGTCTTTGTAAACATCTACACGAGCATACACTCGGCGACCGTCATGGTTGTAAACCGGATCATCAAGCGTTGCGGTGATCGTTGGTTTCTGAAGTGGAGCCTTGCCGAGCATCACGCGGATCGCAGGCCGTCCAAACTGCTCAAACGCCACCATCGCACTAACCGGGTTGCCGGGAACCCCTAAATGAGGCACTTTTCGACCATCTGGAGCATTCAACGCTCCAAATGCCAGCGGTTTTGCCGGCCGCATCCGGACAGACCATAAGGCAATCTCTCCATTCTTCGACAAAACGTCCTTCACAACGTCGTAGTCGCCCTTCGACACCCCCGCGGATGTCACGACCATGTCATTTTCGACCGCCTCTTCAAGCATCGTCTCCAACGATTCGATGCTGTCCCGGGCAATACCGATGATTCGAGCAATGCCACCGTATTTCTCCACCAGCGCGGCAATGCTATACGCGTTAGAGTTGTAGATCTTACCCGGCTCCCGTCGTTCACCAGGCTCCATCAATTCATCGCCCGTAGAAACAATCGCTATTACCGGTCGCCGAATCGCCTGCACCGATGTTTTGCCTAATGACGCGGCGACTCCAACGACACCAGCTGTGATTTCGGCACCATACTCAATGACCGTCTGACCAGCTCGGACGTCCTCCCCCGCCGGACGGATGTTGTCACCCGATTCCGCGTCCAAGCGAATCCCAATCTCGGAAATATCGCCGCCGTTGCTCCGCCGATCCTCTTCATCGGTATCTTCGAAAGGCACTACTGCGTCAGCACCTTCCGGTACCGGTGCTCCTGTCATGATCCTGACTGCCGACCCTTCGGACAAAGGCATTTGTGGAACATCGCCCGCGGCGATGTAACCAAGAACTGGCAACAGCACTGGGTTGAACTTCGAAGCCGAAGCCACATCCGCAGATTTGACCGCGTATCCGTCCATCGCGGAGTTGGCCAACGGCGGGATATCGAACCCAGCGGTGAGGTCTTCCGCAAGTGTGAGACCAACCGCGTCAAGCAACGGCACGTCAACAGAATCTAGCGGTTCGAAGTACGAGAGAATCCGGTCACGCGCGTCCTCAACTGACAACATCCCCGCATCGTAGTGATGCCGATGCGGTCGATCTTGTGCATGGGAATGATGTTCGTGCATTGTCATCAATAGTCGTCTAAACCCATTTTCGCCTTAATCAAGCGATCAATCCTCTTATGTCGTACTAGGAAGTGAAGCTGATTGACTGCGCAGAGTTACACCCAGTTCGCGCTCCAGCCGTGTAACAATCTGCTCTTCGGCGCGCGCTACCTGTTCAGATGTCAGCGTTCGCGCATCTGATTGATATGTGACCCTGATACCAAGCGATTTCTTGCCTTCTCCCAAGCCGCCACCTTCATAGACGTCAAACACGGATGCCGATTCCACTAGACGATTCTGCAAACATATGCGCAACGCGTCCCCGACACGAACATCGCTGTCAGCAACCAACGCGAGGTCGCGTTGCGAATCCGGAAACTTTGGATACGGCTTGTAACTGTCGGCTCGAGTTTTCTCGCCAATCAAGGACCGTAGCACCTCAACATCGAGTTCAAACATCACCGCGCCTTTGCTTTCCGCGTCGAATCGCTCCCAAACCGCCGCATCTACAACCCCGACCGTTCCTAGAACCGTGCCTTTGCGGTCATTTGTTATCACTTCTGCGGCTTGCCCTTGGGCGTACGTCGCGTCTTCTAGCGAGATGAAGCGGGCATCGATCCCAAGAATCTCCAAGACCTGTTCCACTGCTCCTTTGGCATCGTAAAAATCGAAATCGACTTCTTTGCCACTCCATAGCGATGTGCTTCGAGGACCAGTCATCACGCCAGTGAGCTTCTCCACCTGCGATGGCAACGGATCGCTCGACTCGCCGTTGGCAGGGGCAAAAACAGTGCCGGATTCGAAGATCGCCACAGGCCCGCGCCAAGTGCGCGTGTTTCGCGCTGCCGATTCCAACGTCGGAGCGCGAAGTGATCGACGCAAGGTAGCGTGTTGGCCTGAAACCGGGTTGTCCAACTTAATGCCGTCGATTGGATTGATCCCATCTGAAACCGAGGGCGGCGGTGGCGCCTTTTTCTCCAATTCATCTGAAATTGCAACATAGGTGATCGTCTGTTTCATGCCGTACGCCGTTAGAGCGTCGATGATCCTTCGACGAAACATGTGCTTTGCACCCGGTTCCCAGCGCGGCACACTGCCGGAAAGCGGCGTTGCGGGCAAGTCATCGTATCCGATCACCCGCGCAAGCTCCTCGATCAGGTCTTCGGGGATTGAAATGTCCGAACGCCAGTACGGTATCGATACCCGCCAGCCATCGTCACTGCTGTCGGAGGCACAGCTATCCAGAACCTCGATTTCGAAACCCAGCGATTCCAGTGTCGATTCCACCAACTCGGTCCGATACTCCACCCCCATCACTCGGGAAATATCGCGACGCATCAAGACGACGTGCTCCTGCTCTTCACCCTTGCCAGGCCATTCATCGATCAATCCGGTCGCGACCACGCCTCCTGCTACCTGTTGGATGATCCGCAAACATCGCCTGATCCCGACCTCGGCAAGACCCGCGCGTAATCCCTTCTCGAACCGCAAGGTCGCCTCGCTACGCATGCCCAACGCGCCCGCTGTTCGGCGGTTGTTTTGGGGATTGAAGTTCGCAGCTTCTAGGAATATATTGACAGTAGAGCCGGAGATCTCGGTGTTCTCACCACCCATGATCCCGGCGAGACCGATTCCTCCGCCAGGGTCAGATATGAGCAGCGAATCACCATCGAGTCTCCGATCGATGCCGTCCAGCGTGGTCAGATATTCGCCCTCCATTGCACGGCGAACAATGACGTGATGCTCAGCCACTTTGTCGTAATCGAACGCGTGGAGCGGTTGACCTAGCTCGAACATCACAAAGTTCGTAGCGTCTACGATGTTGTTGATCGGACGCTCGCCGATGGCTAGCAGTCGCTCCTGAAGCCACGAAGGCGACGGGCCAACTTTGACACCCGATATCACTGCGCCCAAATAACGCGGGGACAGATCCCCATCCACGACGGTCACTTTTGCCAGCGTTGCGACTTCAGGCCCACCCGTTTCGTATTCCGAAGTCGGCATCCGAAGACTCTCGCCAGTCAATGCCGCAACATCACGCGCAACTCCCACTACCCCCAAGCAGTCAGGTCGATTGGGCGTCAACTCGATATCGAGCACCACCTCACCAATCACGTCACCGATAGGTGTACCGATTGATGAACTGTCTGGTAGCACCAATATGCCGTCGTGATCATCTCCGACACCAAGTTCCTTCTCTGAACAGACCATGCCTGACGATTCGACTCCACGTATCTTCGACCGACGCAGTTTTCGCGTCTTGCCGGGTTCATCGCTGTAGGCATCGAAAAGCTCCGCGCCAATTGACGCATACGCGATCTTCTGCCCCTTAGCCACGTTTGGCGCACCGCACACCACCTCGTGTACACCGTCACCGCCATCAACTTGGACGAGACGTAACCGATCGGCATTCGGATGCTGCGAAACGTG
>JAAXHR010000218.1:0-1214 GCA_012270805.1 Dehalococcoidia bacterium | reverse complement strand
GCCATTGTGAGACGATGTGCCAGTTCGTCCACGTCGATGTTTACGTCGACGTATTCGCGAAGCCAAGATAGCGGGATTTTCATTGGACGTTTCCGATGCGGTGATCGTTAGAACTGACTGAGGAAACGCAGGTCGTTCGAGAAAAAGTGACGGATATCCTCAATGTTGTAACGCAACATCGCTATCCGCTCCGGCCCCATGCCAAACGCGAAGCCCGTGTATTTGGATGAGTCGTAGCCAACACCTTCCAAAACCTTAGGATGTACCATCCCCGCCCCCATGATCTCGACCCATCGGCCGTCCCAATCCACCGAAACATCAACGCCAGGTTCGACGAAAGGGAAGTAGTCGCAACGAAAACGAATCTTGCGTTGCGTTCCAAATATTCGACGGATGAATTCGTAGAGCGTACCCTTTAGATCGGACATCGTCACACCCTCATCAACCGCAAGACCTTCGATTTGATGGAACTGCCACTCATGCGTGGCATCTGTCGCCTCGTGACGAAAACATAGACCCGGTGACACGATCCGAACCGGCGGCTCCTGCTTCTCCATGGTACGGACCTGCATCGGCGATGTCTGAGTTCTGAGCAACACCCGGTTCTTGGAATCGCGGTCGACCCAGAGCGTATCTTGCAGATCGCGGGCCGGGTGATCCGGTGGCACGTTGAGCATATCGAAGTTGTACCTTTCAAGCTCAACCACCGGTCCTTCTACGGTCTGGAAACCCATCTCGTTGAAGACTTCCAGAATCTCCCGCATCATCATCTCTGATGGATGCAGCCCACCAAAGTTCGGACGCCGACCCGGCAATGTGATATCGATCCCCTCAGCTGGTGCTCTTTGGCCGACAGATTCTGAGACTCGCAACGACGCTTCATCAAACGCGTTGTTCAATCTATTTTTCAGACGGTTTAAACTGGCTCCCGCTTCTCGCCGCTCTTGGACCGGAAGAGTACCCACAGATCTGAGCCACGAAGACAAGACACCGCGGCGGCCGAGATACTTGATTCGCCACTCCTCAAGTTCAACTTCGGACTTCGACGCGGTCAGCGAATCTAGAGCGGCGCGCTCCAACTCTTGCGTCGACGCAGGTGCAGATTCCGGCATCAACGCACCTCCAGTTGCGTTGTCATGGCGTCCGTTGTCATATACGGGTTTGCATATACGGGTTTGGTGCGCGCATTGGCTCAAATTGAAAGTATAAACCTG
>JAAXHR010000342.1 GCA_012270805.1 Dehalococcoidia bacterium | reverse complement strand
GCTGTAGACGCCTGTCCCCTCTGCGGTCACAGCATGAAGGGATCACACAACCGGAAAGGTTGTCGTCGCTGTGGCAAGGGTAAGAACCGCTGTGTTATCTCCCCGAATCAAGACCGTCGCCTTCAATCACGTCAAGTGAGGTATCGTGTTGCCGGACAGACAATCTACGGGCCAAAAGCGACGCATCGGTAAGCTAGTTCTCACTCAAGAGCTTCTTCTAGCGATGCTCGACTATCGTGATGGCTCGGTACTTGCTGTCGATTGGGGAATACAAGAAGACTTCCCAGGCGTCCCGATGGTGGCGGTCTATATCTAACATCCCGATATGCCCGAACAACGATATGAAGGCGCAGGGGTTGAAATGGTCACGCCGGACTACCAACACATGGCGAAGATCGCGGAGGGAACAGAAAGGATCAAAGACGATGCCAGATCGTAAGCGAATCCTCGTAACAGGCGGACTCGGCTACGTCGGGACGGCGCTGGTGCCGCTTCTGGCCCAACAGTACGACGTTCGTGTATACGACACGATGATGTTCGGCAACTCGATAGAGGACACACCGAACGTCGAGTTCATTAAAGGGTCGATCACAGACTTCGAATATGTCCGTCTCGCCTGTCGTGATGTGTGGGCGATAATTCATCTGGCAGCTATCGTCACTGACGACCTTGTAGACATGAATCCTGTCCTTGGCCGAAAGATCAACATACAAGGCACGTCAAATATCGTTTCTGCGGCCTTCAGGATGGGCGTACAGCGATTTATATACGTTTCGAGTAGTTCCGTCTACGGAACGACAGAACGCCCCGCTACGGAGCGCACAGAGCCTAATCCGTTGACCTTCTATGCACTCACTAAGCTAGAGGCGGAAGACCCTGTTATCCGGCTGGCCGACTCTAGTACGTCAATGACGGGCACCGTCGTTCGGATGGCTACGCTCTGCGGGCCAGCGCCTCGTATGAGACTTGATACTATTGTTAATATCTTTTCCGCCCAAGCGTACTTCGAGAAACATATCAACGTGTGGGGTGGCGATCAGTACCGGTGCAATCTGTACATCGGAGATGCAGTCAGGTTCTATAGGCGATTACTAGATTGCGATCCGAAGACTATCGACGGTCAGGTGTTCAACATCGGCGGGGCTAACATGACGGCACGGGACATAGCGGAGATTGTTCAGAGAAAGACGAAAGCGGCGCTGACAGTTGATGCGTCGAAGGCAGACAACCGTCATTACATGATGGACTCAACTAAGGCAGAGAAGGTTGTGAAGTGGTCTGCCGCTACCCCGCTACACGTCGCCATTGATCGCAATATCGAGTTCTTCAAGAAAGGCGGTGTGTCTGACTACAATGATCCGATCTATCGGAACACCGAGCGGATGAAATCAATCATGTTAAACGGATTTTAGAAAGGAACAACATGACACAAACGAAGATGCGAGTCCCGTATAACTACCTTCCACAAGAGTTCTCGCCGCTGAATGATCTTGGAGGAAAGATTATCAATGCGATCAGCGACGAAATGAAAGTCGGTCGCTGGACACTCGGCCCACAGGTCGAGGAATTCGAGCGTGAGTGGGCGAAGGCGACGGACGGAGAGTATGCGGTCGGTGTCTCCAACGGAACCGACGCGATCTTTCTAGCATTGAAGGCGGAAGGCATCGGTCAGGGCGACATAGTAGCTCTACCGGCGATCAGCTTCGTTGCTACAGCCGGATCGATCAAACAGGCCGGAGCGACGCCGTTCTTCATGGACATCGGTGAAGATTACTGTCTAGATTGGGGCGACTACTCGGCAGGGTACTGGAATAACTTCGCTGCCGTCGTACCGGTACATTGGGGCGGTCGTCTATGTGAGTTTCCGTTTGATAAATTCCCATCGGATCAAACGTTCATGGGTCGTGTTGACATTCCAGTTATCGCAGACGCGGCCCAGGCTGTCGGTGCCTTCGAAGCGGCAGGAATCGGTGTAGGGAGACAATACGAGACTTCATGTTTTTCGTTACACCCCCTGAAGAACATTAACGTGATGGGTGATGGAGGTATGATCGTTACGAATAATGTAACGATAAAACAGAAGCTCCATTACCTTCGTAATCATGGCCTGTCAGACCGCGATCACCAGGACGTGTATGGCTACAACCATCGGCTCTCGACACTTCAGGCTATCGTCGGACTGGAAGTGCTGAAGCACGAAAGACAGTACACAAGGCACCGACAGTGGGCGGCGTCGGTCTACCGTGGAGGGTTGCAGGGGATTGATGGGGTATCACTACCACCAAGACCTGATCCTATCGGTTCGCACGTCTATCACCTGTTTCAATTCGAGTGTGAAGACCGTGATCGCCTGATCGACTTTCTGAACGAAGAAGGTGTTGAGGCGAAAGTTCACTATCCGATCCCGCTCCATCTCCAGAAGGCGAACGAAGGCCGATACGTGAAGGGTGACTTCCCACGGGCGGAACGGTTCGCTGACACACATGTCACCTTGCCGTTGCATCCGTTCCTGTCTAACGAACAGGTAGATTACACAATCAGCAAGGTACGTGAGTTCTACGGGGAGTCGAAGTGATGTCGTCAACCTTTGGTGATCGCATTCATATTCCGAAACGATTCTATGAACGCACCGATGGTTCGAAACTGCCGCCGTTTGCTCCGCTTCGGAAAAACAAGACTTGGATCGAACAAGGGCCAGAGGCATGGAATGAAATCCAGCGTCAACGTGACACAGGGTTCGAAGTTCCCGAAGAAGCCTTTCACAAGATCGTCTCGTATCAAGACGACATCTTAACCGCTAGCCGGTCAATACGGGCGATGGATGTCTACCAGATCGCCAAGATACTGAAGGCCGTCCACGGCACAGGCGGAACCGTCTACATCGCCGGTAACGGTGGGTCGGCCGCAAACGCGCTTCACCTGTCGGGACACTTGGACGTGTTCGGTTTTTCCACTAACTGCCTTGTGGCAAATCCGGTTAGCCTAACAGCCCTTAGCAACGATCGCGGGTACGAAAAAGGTCTTGACCGAAGAATGTTTCAGGGGCCAAGGTCTTTACCTTCGGGCAGGAACGTTGAGGATGTGCTTGTCGTCTTTTCGTGTTCGGGGCGTTCAAAGAACGTAACAAGACTGGCGTCGTGTTTCAACTATACGACGGGACAGAAAGGGATTGGTTTGATAGGCGACACTTATCCTGATCGGTCGATAGAGAAACGCGACCTCGACCCGTTGGTGATCGTCAAGTCCGAGAACTACGGAGTGATCGAAGACGTTCACAGTATGATTATCCATATCGTCTGTGAGCTACTGCGGGATATGGGGTTGAAGGACAAATGAGAAAGCGCCGGTCACTCTGCATTTGACAGATCGGAAGACGTAGGGTATATATAGAAACTAAGTCGGTCGCTCCGATGAATCCTCGGTATACTGAGGCGTCGCGCCAGTGGACGTTAAACACGGCACATAGTGGGTGAGCGAGACGGTAACGCGCTGGCCTCATAAGCCAGAGAAGCCGGTTCAACTCCGGCACCCGCAACCATGACAACTAAATAAACTTCGCTTAGGCGGCAAGACTGCCCACACCCTTCGGGGTTGTGGGCTTTTTTTGTGCCCGAAAAACGGAGCGGATGTACATGACGACGATCACCGTCACACCTGAAGAAGAACAACAGCTTCGAGAAATCGAGCTAGACGAACTCGAAGCGTATCGGTCTGGAAAGGCTGACGCGCCGAAGCTGTACCGTCCGTCCGGCTTTGTTGTCGAGAAGGGTGAGAAAGACGGATCGGGAACGTACACCTTCGTCGCTAACGAGGAATCACCTGATCGCCTGGGCGACATAATCCGCGTTGATGGATGGGACTTGAAGAACTTCGAGGCGAACTCCGTCATTATGTGGGCGCACATTTACGGCGAAGCTCCGGTTGGGACCGCCCCGCGCATCTGGAAGACTAAGGGCGATCCACCGCAACTACTGAACACCGTCCAGTTTGACATGGAAGACGACTTCTCTCGGCGGATCGCTGGCAAGGTAGGCAGAGGAATTATCAAGGCCGAGTCCGTGGGCTTCCGTCCGCTGGAATGGGAAAAGCTGGACGTTGAAGACGCGAATGACTGGTGGGGACCGTTCGACTTCAAGAAATCGGAGCTACTGGAAATCTCCATCGTTCCGATTCCTGCACATCCCCGCGCACTGGCGAAGATCATGAAGGCGCTCGAAGACATGCCCTTCTACTCGATTCCTGGGAACGTTGGTCGCGGACAGACAACCGATGCAACTAGACAGTCTTCAACATCTGTTCTCTATCCCGACACGACCACTACAACGTCTACGGACGGTGCGGGATGGGTCTTCCAGTACGACTACGATCCGCTTCGCACGGCTGAGGATGTAGGCGAACTTCAGTCGCGGGTACGGCTTCTCGAAAAGGAAGTCGCTGACCTGAAGGAAAAACAGGTTACTCCGTCTGAGCCTAACGACGAATCGGCTCAGACCGAAGATAACGACGATTGGGCGCAAGTCCTACAGGCATTAGACGAAGTAACGAAACAGGAGGATTAGAGACATGACTACCGCCTCTACGGTAGAAGATGTTCTTCAGGAAATCGGATCGCTCAAAGAGTGGGTGAAGTCCGAGGTCAACGCGGGTAACGAACCGACCCGTGACGAAGTTCAACGTATGGGCGCTGAACTCGAAAAGCTGACATCGACCGTCACCGATCTTCGGCGCGAACGGGCGACCCGCGTCTCTGGCGCTGGCCGCGTTCTCGTACCCGAAGGACGACTAGCGGGATTCGACGCGCTCGACCTTGCGATCTACAAACAGATCGCTACACACCGCGCTGCGTCTTCGATGCAGTTCGCTGGTGAAGCACAAAAGATGATGCCCGAAATCGACAGGGCATCAAAGGCGCTCCGCGATTCGATCACACCGGAAGTCATATGGGACTGGTCTGAAAAGGCCATCTCGATCCGTCAGGCAGCAGCGGGATATTCGATGCCGAATACCGCCGTTCGGAACTTCAGCGAAGAAGTCACCGGCTGGCGGGGCATGATGATGGAGTCCGTTCAAAAGGCGATGGACTCGACTACAGCGGGAACCGGTGACGAACTCGTTCCGACATTCGAGGCCGCACAGCTTTGGATGGACGTGAACCTTTCGACCGTCGTTCTACCGGTAATGCGTCAGGTTCCTATGCCGACGCAGCCCTTCGACATTCCGACTCAACTCGGAGACACCAACTGGTATCCGATAGCTGAGAACGTACAGGCGCTTACGACTGACCTCTCGACCGCGAAGGTCACGCTTACCGCCCAAGGTCTGAAGACCGGCGTTCCGTTCTCCGACGAACTTAACGAAGACGCGATAATCGCGCTCGTACCAGCGATCAGGGCGACACTCTCCCGTAACGCTTCCGAGGTCATAGACGACGTTCTTCTGAACGCCGACCAGACCGCGACGAACGGGATCAACAGCGATGGGGCGACAATCGCCTCCAACACCGCAGGGAAGGCACATTGGCTTCTCGGATGGGACGGCCTGATTCACCTTCCGCTCGTAGACAACACTTCGCAGGCGACAGACAACTCCGGCGCGGTTGACGCCGACATGTATAACGAAGTGCTGACGAAGCTAGGCAAGTACGCATCGCCACGGGCGACCGGCGACGTACTGTACTTCTCGGACGTGAACACAGCGATCCGGTCTCTGTCGATCACCGAGTTCGAAACCGTCGATACCGCTGGAGCGAGGAACACCCTCTCGACCGGCGAAATCATGAACATCTACGGAAAGCCGTTCATCCACACTTCGCAGATGCGCCTAGCCGACACAGACGGCAAGGTCACAGATGCGGGTAACGGGACCAACACCGGTCGGGTACTGGTATTCAACACCTCACAGTGGGCGGTCGGATTCCGGCGCAACATCGAATTCGAGGCGCAGCGTGAAGCCGGTCAGGGTCAGACAACCCTCTACGTCAGCTTCCGCATAGCTCTAACCGAGCGCAGCGGAACCCGTTCTTCGGCTACGCACACCGCGCTTCAGTACAACATAACCGGGGTCTAAGCCGACTAGATACTTCCTGAGTGTCGGGGCGGAATCTCAATGCCCCGACATGACGCACCTAGTAGCACCTAGACGAAAGGGGAATAGTAAATGGAAATCGTAAAGAGGACAGACCCGCAGGGCGTGACCGTCTTTGGTCTAATGCCTGGGTCGGGCGCGACGGGAACCTACTTCGGACAGCTTTCGGTACATGTTCCGATGAACGCGACATCGACTGCGAACGGAGCGACGAACTGGATCAACCCTGAAGACGGAACCGTTGCAGTAAGAGTACAAGCGTACTTCACGACTGCGGGAACCGGAACCTACGACATTGGAGTCTCGTCTGACGGGACCGGTGCAGCGAACGGCGTCTTCGACGGTGGAACAATGTCAGTCGGAATCCATACCCGTGTAGGGACTAACGCTACCGCTGGTGTTGCAGACGAAGCCTATGTTCTGGTCGGTCCTGGTGGAACCGGAACAAACAATAGCATCGTCATGTCTCATACCGACACCCCGACCTCGACCGCTGTCGGCGGACTGGTGATCGTGTACCACCGGATCGGTCGCTAATGCCGGACGGAGTAATCCTGCTAGCGCATAGGGATATTCGGTTGACCGACTATGCGCTGAAGAAGGAATACTACATAGCCGCAGGGAACGCTCAGGCTGTCCCTGCGGCTATCGGTCAACCGTACATATCCGCTAATCCTGAACACGCTTGTCAGATTGAGGACGAAAGGGACGTGGAGAAACACACCTGTAATGTCACAGAATCGCCGGAGAGCGACGTAGCCGACGAAGCAATAGTCTCTCCTATCGAAGACCGTATGCTTCGCTCTGGTGGGCGTCTGAGCGGTCAACGTCGTGACAAGCTACGGAGGGCACGGAAGCGGGGGATGCGTGGGGCGAGGAAAGAAGCGGATCGGGTAGCGAAGGAATATGAAGCGTCTACGCAACAAGACGGATAGCGACCTTGGCCTTTCCGGTTACGAGGTCGCGGCACGTTCTGAGATGGACATACCGGAGTCGATAGCTCTGGCGGCAGTAAATCAGAACCCGTCGATGTTCGAGATTGTTGAAGACGAACCGGAAGAACAAGAAAAGCCTAAAGCCTCACACCGACAGCACTACTTCCGAAAAGACGGCACCTGTCGTTGTGGAGCGATAGAAGAAAACTGAAGACGAAGAACTTCTTCGAACAGCTTTTTCCAGCGACGAAATGATAATGATGATGGTCGCGGAGTAACTAGCCCCTCGGCCATCAGGTCAAACTAGAAAAGGGTTTTGACTGATGGCAAAGAACCAACGGGAAATCACCGTCGAGAAGACGCGCCCCGCCGACACGACAGCTTATGCGAATGAAGATGTCTGGTCGGAAAACACTTCTACGGGGACCGCGTGGACATTCTCTCGCGTCACGCTTTTCAACGCACAGACGGGGTTCATCACTAAAGCCCTTATACAGTGCGACGACACGAACATCACTCCGACGTTCACGATGTACCTGTTCAACGTTACTCCAACAGGAAACCTGAACGACAACGTGGCGAACACGAATCCCGTCTACGCTACCGAGTCCGATAACTACATCGGTCGGTTAGATTGGGGAGCAATGGAAGACCTAGGCGGAGCATCGGAAGCGGAGATCGTTCCTGGGGATACGGGGATGCCGAAGCCTTTCATCTGTGCGGCGTCTGACAATACACTGTATGGAGTGTTGGTAATTCGTACCGGTGCCTACACCCCGACGAACGGTGCGAAGATCAGGGTCACTCTAACGATAGCGCCTGACTAATGGTTTCTTTACTTCGCAGGCCACACATGATCGCACCGAGGCAGAGTCCTTCATGGAACTCTGTCGTATCCAATCCTGACATTAAATTCGCCATCAACCCTCGTGTTGGTGTATTTCAGGATGGTGCGGCGAAGTTTGTCTCGGATAACAAAGAATATCTAACCATCGCCCATGCCGATCAGTCGGGGCTTGATCTGGGTACTGGCGACCTTGCCATCAACATCCAGGTAGACCGCGATGTTGTAGGCACCAACCAGACCATTCTGCATAAGCGCCAGGACGGGTCAAACTATTGGCAGTTGGTCTGGGTCAGCAACAACAAGATTCAGTTCAAGGCTGTCAAAGCTGGCACAACAATCATCCAGCTTGATTCCTCCTCCACCTACACTTCGACTTCCCAGTATTACAATATCTCCATCAACGTAGACCGAAGCGATGCGTCTGCGTCCACTCTCAGGGTTGATGATGTAGACGACACGGACACGGGCACACGGGTTGTTCTGGATGATACGACCAACCTGGATAATACTGGAGCTTTCTTTGTTGGTTGTCACGGCGCGATGCTCCAGTTCTTGGATGGCTCGGTCGATTCTGGTTTCATCTGGACAGGTGGTAGACTGCTCACCGCCGCAGAGATTACCTGGCTGCACAACGGCGGGGATGGCAGGATCGCAGACGATATTGAAAACGGTACTGGAGACGGTGCAGGTCTGGACGATGCATTCCTGAAAGCCATGTGGGACTTTGGCGAGGGCGACGGGGAGACGCGCTTCGACTCGAAGGGCAGTAATCACCTAACACCAAATGCCGCTGAGCTTGTCACCAATGGAGACTTTGCCAACTGGACAGGTGATAACCCCGATAACTGGACTTTGATTGGGACCGAATCTTCCCCCAATCGAGAGGTTACGGAGAATCCTACAGGGCAGGCCCAAATTAAGTGGGATACATCTCCCATTGGTCTTAAGCAGGACATCAACATTCAGCCAAGCACCGAGTACGCCTATTCGATTGATATCAAGGCGGCAGCAGCAGAGAACGTTCGTATTGATGATAATTTGACTGTCTGGAGAGATGGTCTAGGCGCGACTTCCGGTACGGGGGTTCAGTCAGGTACTGCTACATCACATCCCTCAGCCCAAGACCTTCAAATTCAACGGCAAGGCAACAATGGGGATGTCACAATTGACGATCTGTCGATCAAGGTGGCTAATCCTGTTACTCTCACTCAGGGTATCCGTGGTGGGCAGGCACTTGACTACAACAAGGCTACGAGCTTTGATGGGGCGAGCCAGTACCTCAGTTTAGCTTCAAAGAATTTGCTCAAGTCTGACGACTCGATAGCCTACGCAACTGTCGGCCAGTGGGATGATGCGGTAGGCTCGGGACTCTCTGCGATTGAAAGAGTAGTATTAGCGGATGAAGGACTACCAACCACTGGTCTGCCTAGTGGTGTTAAGACTGCCGTTAAAATGACGTTTGATGGTGGTGGTGAAACACTCGGCAAAATCGAAAATGTCACGATCACCAACAATCCTCACACGTTTTCATTTTATGTGCTAGCTGGTAACCCCTATACTTCGTCTCCAGTCTCTGCGTCGGTGTCTCATTACACGTCGAATGGCGATGGTGACGCTGTAACACCTAACACGACTACGTGGCAACGCGCGACGTTTACATGGACTCCTGGAGCGGATGTAACCGGCATTATATATGCGAGGCTAGCTGGGTCACCCGATGTCAACAACGCAGGGGATATCCTCTATATTACAGGTGTCCAAGTTGAGCAGTCAGCCTCGGTCACAAATTGGGACCCCAACGCTTTGTTCAGCCCAGGCGACCAGGATTGTTGGTGGAGCACCTGGATTCGACCTGATGCTTTAGAAGTTGCCGCAGTTGCCGCCAAGTGGGTCAATGTAGGTGACAAGCGTGCTTGGTCTATCTGGAATGCTCCTGACGGCAAACCTGAAATCATTTTATCGTCTGATGGCACCTCAGGAACGAATACAACTCATGAATCTACTGTGGTTATGGTGGCTGAAAATTGGTATCACTTGTTCTTCTGGTATGACGCTACTAATGACGAAATCTCGTCATACGTCAATGGGGTACTGACTTCGGCAACTTCTCACACGTCTGGTATGTATCAACCTGCGAGTGGTGCTGATCTTGAGATAGGTTCTAACGCTGGCGGTAGTAGTCACTTTGATGGTCGTATTGATGCTGTGATGATGGGGTGTGCAGCGCAGGGTATGACGGAGACCTTCGCCAATATTGCGGCTGCTCTCTTCAACGATGGCTATGGCATCAAGTACGATGACATCTCGGCTGCGCAGAAGACGGCTTGGGGTCTAGTTGAGACCTTCGACATGGACAGTCATGGAGCAACTGCCTTTGATGGGCGGCATAACTCTATTGCTCTCACCAACAACGGGTCGCTCACCGAGGGAGACGTTAATGGTGCGGGCTACTCGGCAGGTGTCCCAGGCACCGTTGAGGATCAGTCAGGGGAAGGAAATCACCTTACACAGAATCAGGTTGCCAGTCGGCCTGGGTGGGTCGAGAAGCCTGTGGATAGTTCCGGTAACGCAATCTTTAATGGGAATCCCGCGTTCTTGTTCGACGGCATCACATCCATCATGACACGAGCAGCAGCACCGTTCACTGGCGAGAAAGGTGGTGTTTTCGCTCTTATTCATCCCATCAGTCTTGATGCTACCAACCAAACTATTTTTGCTCAGGCAGACACAGGTGCGGATGTCAACTATAATGGTCTGGCTATCAATGGATCTGGTGACCAGATTATGCAGAGGTTCCAGAATTCTGGTGGGCAGGATGACAAAGATGGAACAACTGCTCTTGTGGCGGGGAACACGTATATTGTTGGTGCGACATCAAACGGAGAGAGTGGAGGGACTACCCTACGAATCTCCAAGGTTGATGATGCCATTAGTGGAGGTGGGGATGATGGAGACTGGATGGCGGACCTAGCCGGAGCCGACACCTTTTCTCTAGGTGCTCTGAAAAGATCATCCGAGAGTGAGTTTGCACACATTTACTGTGGTCCCGTCCTTGAAGTCGATGGGGTTGATCCTGTTGGTAAACTACAGAAGGACATCGAAGCTATTCTTGCTGACTATGAAGCGGGAAAGCCGGTCGGCTGATGCCATCACCTAGAGTCCATTATTTCGTAGCTGTTCGGGACACCCATAAGGGTGCGCTTCAAACCATGCTCGATGGTGACCCTAACTTCGGCAAAGGTCATACTGAGCATGGCTTCTCTAACGCCTTCCCTGTGGAGTACACGGACGGCACTAACTCATGGTGGGTGACGCACGGCTCGATGACCAAGAAGCAATTTTCCTATCTGGAGGATAGGGCGGTGAACGGGGCTACGCTTCCTGGTCTGATCGCAGGTGGTGTGTTAATGATGGTCTCGGAGAGGGTAGACCCGAACGCTCTGGCAACTTGGGGTCTTACTCCTGTGCCGGTGGAGGTTTGACCATGAATATCAAGTGGTGGCGACCTCCGTTAATACTTCTCATCATCGCCGTCGCGGTTATAGCTATGTACGCGATGTTCCACGGCTTCAACGAAGTGGCAACCGCCGCCGTCGCGGGACTCGCTGGCGGACTCGTAAAGCTGGTAGAGACTAAAGACGAATAATGGATTACGCCTTCGTAACAGTTGACTACGTGCAAGGGACAGGTGGCCTATCGTTCACCGGCTCGGCGGACAGGACTTGGCTTCTATCTGTCGTTCAGGCTGTGTCAGAAGACATCGAACAGTATGTCAACCGAGAGATACATCCCCGTGCAGAGACGCGCTACTACGACGGCGAAGCGTCTACGTTCCTCGACGTTCCTGGTCTTATCTCTGTCGGGACGCTGAAAGAGGATAGCGTTAACGACGGGACATACGACACGACATGGAATGGGACCGACTATATTCTTCTACCTCACAATGCAAATCCGACCTCTGCTAACGGCGCTCCGTATAGTCAGATACAGGTGACGCCCTTCTCTGTCGGGACACAGGATGTTTTCTTAGGCGGGATAAAGAACTATGAGATAACCGGAACCTACGGATGGATTAGCGCAATACGGGATTCGGGGATCGGCGCTTCGGCTGACGTAGGCACAGTAGCGACGGCGTTCGACGTGAACGCAGTTGCTACCGGAACGATTGAAGTAGGACACACGATAGTAATCGGCTCTGAACAGATGTTTGTTCGGGACGTTGGGACCGGTACTTCGATAACAGTGACGAGGGCCGTCAACGGTTCGACCGCTGGATCACATGGAAGCGGAGCGTCCATCAATTACCACGTCTACCCGAACGCGGTGACGAACGCGGCGTTCATTCAGAGTGCAAGAATCTTCAATCGAAGAAAGTCTTCATTCGCTACGGAGATTGGTAATCCGCAGACTGGCGAGTTTATGACATTCCGTGGACTCGACCAGGATGTGAAGTTCGAGCTAGCACGGTTCAGGCGGATCGCAATATGAGCGACCTGTCAGACGTAAGGGACGGCCTGAAGACGGCTATCGAGGCTGAAGTAGACGGGTGGAACGTTTATACATACGCGCCAAGAGGACTTCAGGTTCCGGCGATATGGATGAACTATGAAGAAAACGACACCGTTGTTGTCTTCAAGGGGAACACAATCGAGGGTGAAATCCTGGTAACGGCTGCGTGTTACTCGGACAAGGAAGCGGATGGATGGGCGCAACTGGAAGAAGTAATCTCACCGACTGGTGGACAGTCGCTAATCAAAGGGATTCGTGACAACCGAAACCTCAACAACAAAGTTGACGATGCCGAAGTAATGGCAATCGAGAACTTCCGCTATGAAAATATCGAGGACATGAACCTTGTCGCTGCGGACGTTCGGGTGTCGTTCATAAAGTCAATCGCATAATGGCTGAGTTCAAGATAACCCTACAGGGCAATAAAGAAATACAGGACGCCTTATCAAAGGGAACGAAGAAGTTCCGTGAACCTGTACGTCGTTTTCTTGATCGCTCTGTTAAACAGGTTGAGGCGAAGGCGAAGGAAAAGGCACCGGTAGACCGAGGGCGTCTGCGGTCTTCGATACGGAGTTTCACGCGGCAGGTTCCGCAGCCGAGAGGAATTGTGAGGGCAGGAGTTCCCTATGCTCCATACGTCGAGTTTGGAACACGCCCACACTGGCCTCCGTTGTCAGCGATGCAACCTTGGGCTAGGCGACACGGCTTTCCTGCCGGACGGGTAGGGGCTTTTCTGGTAGCAAGGGCAATTGCTCGACATGGAACGAAACCACAGCCGTACATGGAACCGGCGTTGAAAGAATCAGAAGACGACATCAACAAGTTCCTCGACATGGCTTCAGAGGAAATAGAACAACTATGGGAGCGCATCTAAATGGCTAAGCGATACTCCCGACACGTTTCGATCTACTACGGCGGTTACGATCCTGGGACTGCAACAACACAATCGTCCGTAACGCTTCAGGCCGAGCCGATAGAGAAGACTGTGTTCGGCGAAGCGGCTGAAACGTTCGTAGCTGGCGTTCGTGCCGATGAAGGCGAGTGGGCCGGTCTGTTTGACGACTCGAACTCGATGGATGCTGCCGCGTCTGCGCTTGGAGGGTCTATCGGGACGAATACCGTCTTTACGTGGATGTGCGGGACGATCAGCGGAACACTGTCAACTGCTATCGGTTACTCGGCACAGATCGCCAACATAGATAACCGTCCCTTTTCGGAGAACGTCGGACTTGTCAGGCAGTCGGCGGGAATTGCTGTAGACGGAACGTGGAGTCGTGGAAACGGAATTCTACTGGAAACGATCTCAGGAACGGCAACAGGAAATACAAACGCTCATGATAACGGCGGGGCTACTACCGCAGGCGGGACAGTTTACGTCCACGTCACGACAGGAACATATGGAGAGGATGGGACGGGTACGGCGATCCTACACCTTGACCATTCGACTTCAGGAACCGGAACGTGGGCGTCGATAGCAACAATGGGCGGCATCAATACTAATCAGTCGATCCTAGCGACATTCTCCGGCACGGTCAGACAGTTTACTCGTATTCGTATGATTAACGCTGGATCATCAATCACGGTCGCGGCTAACGTCGCACGTTCATAAGAATCGTAGAGGTAATAGACATGGCTCAGTTCAAAGTAAACGGGAACACGAAGGTTCTTTTCGATTCGTCCTCTGCGGCAACGCTCGATATGTCTTCATACATTGACAGCGTAGGAGACGGTCTTGGAAAGGTATTTCAAGACCTCGACGTTACGACGTTCGCAGACGATGGCGAGAGGATCATAATCGGGATCGAGACATCCCAAACCCTCACTGTCGAAGGGCCATTTGACGACACCGCTTCGACTGGCCCCGACGTAGTGTTCGGGACACTGGTAGGCGGGACCGCTCGGACAGTCGAGTTCTGGCCGGTCGGTACAGCATCAGGCGCACGGGGAATCAGGGGAGAGATGTTCTGTACTTCCTACATGCCTGCCGCCGCGTCGAAAGAGACTGTTCGTTACACGGCAACGTTCCGGCTGGACGGGCAAGCTACGTTGACGACACACGCATAATCCTTCCACGCCTTGTAAGCGATTTTCGGCCCTCGGTAGTAGAATGTATTGCTGAGGGCCGTAGCGTTGCTCTACGGGGCTGCTAGACGCCTTAGAATCGAAAATAGGGAAAGGGGCACATGAGGATTCCAACGGAACGGATAGAACTCGGTGACGGCGAGTGGGTAGAGATACAAAAGTATCTGACCCGTGGGCAGCGTCGTGCAATAGATAAGCACACGCAGCGGGAAGCGGTTCAGCTAATGGGGTTGTTCCGTGGGGCGCTGGACACAGATGAAATGATGGCCCGTGCCGAGGACTCCGGCGAAGAACGTATTGCTGACCCGCGCAACCCTGACGAAGAAGATATGTGGCTCTGGCATTGTATAACCGGCTGGTCGTTCGGTGAGGAAAAGCCAACCGCTGAGGAAATAGACGAACTACCGGACGAAGTGACCGAGGCGATAATCGCTCGGATGCGTGAGTTATACGTCAGGACTGAGGAACAAGATCGAAATTTAGACGGGACGCGGCAGCTTGGGCCTACGGTGACGGAAGTCTCGACGGTGAACTAGCTGAGGCGGCGTTTATAAAAGAAATGCGTTGGTCTTGGGAACAATACTGTGAAGCACCGGATGATCTTGTTCAGAACATCTTTCTGTTAATGAACGCCCAGTCGGAAGCGTCACAACAAGATGGCTAGTTCGAAGCTCGACATAATAATCAACCTTGTTGATCGTGCATCGCGTGGGCTGAAGAACATGGACGCGAGTGTTAAGCGTACCGCTGAAGGTTTTCGTCAAGTTGGACGTTCATTGGCACTTGCCGGTGGTGCAATAACTGGTCTAGGACTGTTGGGTGTTAGGACGTTTGCAAGGTTTGAACAAACGATGGCGCGGGTCGGAGCGATAAGCGGTGCAACTGCTAGCGAGATGGAGGCGTTAGAGAGAGTTGCCCGTGAGATGGGGCGGACGACAGTATTTACTGCAAACGAATCTGCCGAAGCGTTGCAATTCATGGCAATGGCAGGAATGAACGCGCAGATGTCTATTGAGGCGTTACCATCTGTCCTTCAACTTGCGTCTGCTGGTGCTATCGAGCTCGGTCAGGCCGCTGACATAGTTACGAACGTCATGGCCGGAATGAACCTTGAAACACGCGATCTAGCGCGAGCGAACGATGTTCTGGTGACGGCCTTTACATCTGCGAATACTGACCTGACACAACTAGGGCAAGCGTTCAAGTTTGCTGGCCCCGTTGCCGCATCTGCCGGAATACAATTTGAAGAAGTTGCCGCATCGCTGGCTCTTATGGGTAACGCTGGTATTCAAGCGACAATGGCCGGTACAGGTCTGCGAGGGGCTATCACAAGGCTACTAACCCCAACTTCCGATTCGATTGACGTTATGAATCGCTTGGGGGTTAGCGTTCTTGACGCGCACGGAAACATACTGCCTCTCAGAAATCTCATTGCTCAATTTGAAAGTGTCGGTCTTAACGCTGCCGATGCAATGACCCTCTTTGGGCAACGGGCAGGACCAGCGATGCTTGCACTTATCTCGCAAGGTAGCGACGCACTCGACACCTTAGTTGAAAAAATGCAACAGTCCGGTGGAACCGCCGAGCGGATTGCAGATGCACAACTCGACACACTTCAAGGACAGCTAACACTACTGAAGTCAGCCTTCGAAGGGCTGGCGCTTGAAATAGGTCGCGTATTCGTTCCCGCGATACGGTCCATTGCTGAATTCTTGCAGCCGGTAATTAGTTCGTTAGGACACTTTATTGAGAGACACCCTGACATTGCACGGTGGGTCGGGATTTCCGCTGGAGTCCTAGCAGGGTTCGGGGCGGTGATGTTTACCTTGGGTGTCGTGATGCCTCCCGTCGTGACGGCAACTCGCGGACTGGCAATTGCAATGGTCGCTCTTGGCAGGGCCAACATTAAACAGATTGCAACGACAATCCTCTCGGTAGGTGCAGCGGCCTCAGTCGCAGCGGGACCGGTTACGGCCCTGGTTGCTGCGGCTCTAGCGTTGCCGACTGCTATAGACGCGATTAGCGCCTTTATGTCTAGTAACGAAAGTATGTTCCTTGGCCGAGACGCAACCCGTCGTTTCCGTGAAGGGGGGAATGTCTTTCAGGTATTCGCTGCGGAACTTGGGGATCGTGTGTCAAATGCCTTTAACTCTGTTAATGATGCTGTCTTCGGGACGACCGGTGCAATAGAAGAATTCGAAGACACTATCGCAGATGCCGAGCGAACGGTTGATAAGATGATGGGTGAGGCGGGAACAGGGAAAGGTTTAGAGGGACTCCCTTCAGTTCTTAGAGAAGTGAAAACCGGTTTCGAGGGAACGACTGGAGCGATAACGGGGTTAAGACCCCTCCAAACGATATTCGACACGACAACTGGAAAACTGCGCCTTCTAACAGACGGGTTTAGAATGGCAGGCATTCGTATGAATGAATTTGAAGAATTCGTTCGGCCAGTTACCGACCATCTAAACAATGCTTTCTTACCGGCTATCGATAAATTAGCTAACGAGACAGAAGAAGTCGGGCAAACGTGGGGACAAGAACGTACAAACTTCATGGAGATGTTCGACACTCTAACGGGACAACGGATGGTAGCCGGTCAACGTCTCATAGTTGATCCTGTTGAACAACAGATAGGCGCAATACATACACGGTTCGCTGCCTTCGTTCGGTCCTTACCTGATCGCATCAATTCGATAAATACGTTTGGGGAAAGATTGCAGAACGCATTTACTTCGCCCATCCTTGATGCTACAGACGCTCTTGAGAAAATGAAGAAAGCTCTCGAAGATGTGATTCCTTCGCCCTTACAGCCTTTCGGTTTAACTGGGACATCTCTTGCTTTCCGCACGGCACAGATACAGGGATTCTCTCATGACGACGCTACATCAATAGCGCGACTGTTCGGTGATGAATTCCAATCCATACTCAACGATAGGGTTCTTCCGTCAGTAACGATTAACCTGAACGGTGAACAGCTACAGGGGCAGATGTCAAGAGACTTTCATTCTAGGGTACGGTAGATATGGCTCCGACGTTAGAACTATTCGACGGAAGCACTACGATCAACTTCGCCGATGCTAGCGGTAATTATGGGCCTCGGCGTGGATCAATTCGCTTCGGTGCGCCAGAGACACGTTCTATCCTTGCCGGTACGATGCTTCGTGGTGTTCACTACGGGCCGCGTGAGATTAGCTTCCCTTTGTGGATTAAGGGATCATCCGTTGCTGATCTTCAAACGAAGATACGCGATCTTCACTCGATGCTTGCAAAGGCGATCCGCCGACAGAAGTTCGACCAGGGGACGATAGTCGTTCTGAAGACACAACTAGGGGATAACGACGCTTCAGATATTTCATTCAGGATATTATCTGGTGCCCTCGATCTATCTCCGTCGTCTCTGGACACGGTAGATGTAGACACGAATAACCGGATACGTAACGCACTTCTGACGCTGCTAGTAGAGCCGTTCGGAAGGCTGGCCGCAGTCAATCTCTCACAGGACACGCTAGAAAACGAACAGGACTCGAACGCTAACTACATCGACGTTACATCTATCACAGGGACACACGGGGCTAAGCTCCAGTTTGAAGTCGAAGAAGGCGGTGCGTCAGCGTGGACCGGATCGAAAAAGATATGGGTCGCCATGCGCTCAGGTGAGCGCCGGACCGACACGCTGTTCATTCAGGGAGAAGCCGAGGATTCGTTTGTTGAGGGTACTGATCCTTTTGATGGAACTGGAGGTACATTTTCAACAGATGGAGCGAATGCGGCGCATTCTTCCAATACATCAGGTGGGCAGACTGCACAGGCACGATGGACGGGCAATTCTGGAGTAGGAAATACTGTTGCTGGATACCTAAATGCAGGCTATGTGCAATACAACATAGTTGCCGGTAGCTTGCCCCAAGGTCTGTTTCGCGTACTTGTACGCGGGCGGATTGATTCCGACGTGTCGGCTCATGCTGTTGGCGATGTAGGGTTTGCACTCGGATGGGCTTACGGCGCACAGTCGTACACACCTGTTGATGGTGATGAAGTGTATCCCTCGGCGCATGGCGAGTATCAAACGATTGATCTTGGAGAATTAGCCCTTCCCCCTCACAACGTTCCAGATGGCTACACAGGTGAGACACTTAATCTTCGGATATACCTTGTTCAAGACGATACGGCAGCGAATGTTAACTTTAACGAGAAAGTTGATTGGTTCATTGACTATCTCTTTCTGCTGCCGATTGACGAAGGAGTAGTTACTGTTGATGCAGTAGGCGACACACATAAAGTGCTGATTGATGGACTTTCGGACACCCCAGGTGTCTATTTAATAAACGATTCAGATGAGGTCGTTCAGCAATTCGCTACGGCTACAGGTGGCCCGTTCGACATCGGACCGGAAGACACCCGTATCTACGTTCTTCGTGATGATACTGGAGACCCGACATCGGTAACATTCATCGTCAATGGAAACTATACGCCGCTGGTAGCTGATCTCTAATGCCTAGATTCGTTCTCCAACACGCAAAGTTGTTCGAAGCTGATGTTACATCGACGGTCCAGCTTGCGTACTTCAAGGTCGAGGACTTCAGCGAGTATCAACATACGACACGGCTACCTGGGGGATTCTTCACCGCTCAGGTGGTGATACCTTCGACTGAAGAAGAATACTGGCAATGGCGTACTGAACGGTTGCTAGCACGGCTGAGGATCGAAGAAGGTGGCGGTAAGGTGATATGGGAAGGTCGTCTTGAAGACGTTGAACTCCGCGATCAGTTTTTTGTTGCCCTGAAGTTCTTCGGATACTGGTCGAATCTTACCGACAACGTCCGGAACTCTAACTACGCGACGGCAGGCAACGTGATAATCAGCGACCTTGTAGTCACACAGATGGATTCGGACACTCGCCAGTTGTCTACGTCCACGGCTAACCTAGCGACAGGGCCAACCGTCGATCAGGACTATCAAGACGACTGGACGATGTGGAGGATTCTTACAGACCCGCGACGTGGGGTAACGTCGTTTGGATCAACGAACGATAACCCGATTGACCTCGCTGTATGGGAAGACAGAGAAGTTTACTACACCGAGCGAAATCCGTCTGCGGTTACGTGGCAGGCTTTTATACGTCCTGGTGGCGGCGTAGACGCACTTCGTCCACGTATTAGCTGGCGGACGGTAGGGAACAGCGTAGCTGTAGCCTATGAGTCAGGCGGAACAGGGACACACACAGGGACCACAGAGAACGCGGCGTCGATAGCGAAGTACATTCAGCGCGACTACTATGTCCCGAACATTGGCACGTCTACTTCGGGACCGGCTGAACAGCGCAGAGATACCGAGCTAACGAAACGGAAAGACCCTCAACAGGAAACAGACGGAATCACGTTGTCGAGGATATGGGACACGAACGGCGTCGAGTTTCCACTTTGCCGAGTGAGGGCCGGTGATGTTCTTCGGATAATGGACTTCACACCGAAGACCGGCGACCTCGGAACGGTTACTCTGGACGCCTACCGAACGTTCTTCATTGAAGAAACAACTTGTAATCATGTGAACGGTCAGCTACGCATCCGACCCGACAGGTCAAGCGGGTCTATCGTAGACACAATGATCGAACACGGGATAACGTAGAGGGAAGTCATGGAACTAAAGCACCTGAAGCTGATCCTGCGACCCGACGTACTACGTGAGACGTTTCGCTTTCTTGTGAAAGCTGGTGATGCATTTGACGACTCTAAGCTGACGGCTGACGAACGTGACGATCTAATGCGTCAGGCGTGGGTCGTAATCAAGACGTACCAGCGACAACGTGAATCCTAATGGTCACAAGTGATAACGAAAACTTGCTTGCCCGTATTGACGAACGGACACAGGCAATGGAGCGGAATATCTCGCAGATTCAGGATGAACTAAAGAGGGACTACGTTACACACGCCGAGTTCAATCCGATCAGGATGATCGTGTATGGCATGGTAGCGGTCACGATGGTGTCAGTCCTCGGTGGTCTTCTGTATCTGGTAGTGAGGCAACCGCCGACACCATGAGACAGCATAAACGATATTTCTTCCCTCTAGCTTGGATAAGTGCATTAGTCGGTGTGACGCTAGCAATGCAGGCGGTTCTGTGGTGGCCGAATGATGTATACGCGCCGATGTACGGGTCGGGGTTTGATGAACCCCAAGTCGTTTTAGAGGATGAAGTCAAAATAGATGGTTCAATCACGACAGTCGGCGTTGTGAAATGCAATAAGCTCGACCATCCGATCAGCGTGACGGGTAACTCGAAATGGCGACGAATTGATAATGGTGGACAGCTACAGATACCTGATCCGCCTCGGTCTGGTGGTCAACTTCAGCCTGGGTGTTACGATCCTCGAACATTCGAGAATAAGCTACCTGAAGGGGTTACACCTGGGGTTTGGGTACATGAAGGCGAGAATTCTACTTATCGCGGTGAAGAACGACAAACACTCTGGTGGACGACGGAGAGTTTCAGAGTAGTTGAATAGTGACGGCACGACTACTGCAAAGAACGGTAGTCGTGCCGTCTGTCTCTATGCGTTGACAGTTTCACTCCGTTTATAAGAATGCATCCGTCGCCGCATCACGTCAACCGAGTCCCATCCGTTCTCAGCCGTCCCGTTGTAGAAGACGGTTTGAAGGGCGGTGTTCTCGTAGGGTGTATTCCTCCACTCTAACGCCTTCGTTGTCAGTGTTCCGTCGTAGAGTCTTACGAGGTCTTGACGCCCACGTTTTGAAGTCTTAGTCCCATCCACAGGGTCTTTGTACACAGGACGCTGTTCGATAAGCTGTCCCATGTCGTTAGCGATTCCGACCGACGAACACTTGTAGGCGAAGTCACCGGTATCCCGTGTCAGGTCTTGAAGAAGACCGCCGCCCATGCCGAAGGCATAGTTTTCGGTTGAGAAACCTGCTCTCGTTACACGGTCGAGGATAGTTTCAAGAGTATCTTCCGTTATTCCGTCGCCTTGGATTATCTTGACGTGTCGCAGAACCTTGAACCCTTTATCAGTAACAGTGTGACCGAAAGCCGATGAGAGGGTATGACTGATAAGTTCTACGACATCAGGTGGATAGCCGGAGTCAGGGCGGATAACTACGACCGCGCCGGAGTCAATGACGTGTTGACGAAGGTCTTCACCCCACAGCTTTTCGACGGCATTGTATATGTCGTATGAGTCCGACACGACGGCGACTGTCTTTCCCTTCGCGGCGAACGCCTTCAGGATGTTTCTGTACGCTTCTACTTCGCTATCTTTTCCCCATGCCGTAATGACGGCGTGTTCGGCGGCAGGGATTGAGTAGCCCATCCCGCCGTAGTGAGTGTTCAACAGGAACGCGCCTTCCTGGGTGTCGGTCCCGTTGAAAGACAGTAGATGAGCGGCACCGCCAAGGGCGGCAGACTCGGCGCTACTGACTCCACGCGCTCCGAAGTCGTGAAGCATGAAGTCAATATGATCGTCGGGGTTGTCGGATGTCTTCTCAAGATAGCTGTAAAGCTGTTGTCGGATGTTCCATGAACGGGTTGCAACGGTGATCGGATACCACAACCTAACCATCATCGTTTCGACCCATCCTGCGACCCACCATGTCTTAGGGTCGGTACTCTCGACGGTGAACATTACGTTACCGGCTGGAACGATAGTACCTTCGGGAACCGCGCGGATGTGGATTGGAAGACGACCGTCGAGATCGTGAGCTATCCGATACCATCCGTCATAGGGGAACGGCAGACCCATGCGTGTAACGAAGTCCCTCGACTTCTCAATATCGCCCATTGAAATACGCCGCGAAAGGTACTCGCCGATCAGGTAGGACATGCCGAACATAACGTATTCGTTGTACAGACCTCCACGTGACTCGAAATAGCTATGCATGTTCACGGTGTTCGGCGGGTACATCCACGGGTGTGAATTCTTGTAAGCGTCGGTGCGGAGGATTAGAGGCAGTCTCATTGTTGTTCCTTTCTGTTCAGTCTTCGTTAACGTACTCCCACTTCACCCTGTCCCAACGGCGCTTAGGACGGTACGCCTGGGGCGCGATGTGATTGATGTGTGACGTTACCGGCCCGTCGCAATTCCTACATTGACCGCCGTCGTCTCGGTCTTTGTAAGGCATGTAGGCGTTACACGTTGGGAACCGGACTTCTGTTCCGTTCATGACTTGTCCTTTCTATGCAAACGAAAATGAAGGCATCGGGTTAAAATCGAAGTTGAAGTCAGGGATTTCCAGTTGAATATCAGGCGGGTCAACAAAGTCGAACGGTAGCGGGTCTAAAATCGGGCCTGGGAAGACAGGAATGATATCGGGGGGTGGGGGTAAAGGTGTTGGAATAGCTTCAAGTGCATCGTTCAGGTCTGTGATTTCCTGTTTGCCTGCCTGGGTTGTAATAGCTGTATGAATAGCTAAAACATCATCTATCGGGCCAAGTATTGCCAGTGCTTTAATACCCCACCTAGCAATGGCTTCAACAAGCTGTTTTGCCGACCCGATAGCAACATCAAACAGCTTCATGTCCAGTCTCTTAATTGCCTCTGTAGCACCGCTGAAGTTGTCAGACCACGTTAGGACTCTGCCATTGTCTGCATCCTCGACCCACCAGACGTTCCTGTCTTCAGGCAACGTGCTTCCGTCAGGCAGTCTCACATCTTCAGTCTCAGGTAGGCTAGGAAATAGGTCAAGACTCAGTCGTGGCGGCGGCAGATCATCATTGATGGCAGTGATAATGAGACCCTCCGGTATCTGCCCCAGGTGAAAGAATCCATTCTCTCTGGTACACCCACCCTGGCAATGGCTTATCACTCCATTCCGTTCGATGTCCCTCAATTCCACAGGCATCACGACTTCGGGCACATAGGTGCCCTTGTAGTCGATGCGGACTCCATTTTCATCGTAGTACCATTCTGCCACCGTAACAGGTCCGTCTGCCGATGCTAGGTTAGCCGCTGTCATGAACAGGGCGAGTCCGAGAAAAGCTAGGAACGCTGCGATCTGTACTTTCTCTAGTTGCGACATTCGATGTACCTCCGTTGTGTGTTTTCGATTCTAAGGCGTCTGTGCGCCCCGTAGAGCGGCGTTCTAGCCTTCAGTAGCAGTACGGGTATCGGAAGACAATTTACTCGGCTCTACGGGCGTCTTGCCGACATTCATATACGCTCTACGAAACCGACCGTTGAGGCGGGTCAGGTCGCCGAGTGTTATCTGAAATAGGTGTCGCTCGGTCCACTTGCCCTTTTGAACGGCGTTGTCGATAGATATTTCTTCGTGGGATATGAACTCGACAACGCCGGTCTTGTCCGGTGCTAGTGCAAACTTAGCGTAGATGTGTTCTGAGTCTTCGGTTCCCTGCAGTATTACTTTCATATCGAACCTTTCTATCTCTTACACTTCGCCGTGACTATGAATTCATCGGTGTCGTGGTCGTAATACGAAAGACTACCGTCTTCGTAGTGACCACATCCGTCGAGACAGACACTGCAGAGCGACATCATATGCTCGCCCATGTCGAGCGTTTGAATATGACGTATGTCTTGACTGCAAACGACGGCAATCTTCGGAAATGATTTGTCGGCGTCCTTGGGGTAGATACGTTTCTTACAGCAACCACAGACGGGAAGGGATTCTTCACGACGCTGTTCTTCGGCTTTCCATTCTTCCCAGGATGATCGAGAGTTAACCACCATCACATTTCCTTTCTAACGCATTGGAACGGGGTTATCCGCCTTGTCCAGTGGGGTACTGGTACTAATCCATATCTGACACTACTTCGACGCGCTCACCGTCTCTGACAGCAACGTGACGGACTTCTATGTTCAGGATTGAGAACCAATAGAAGACGGTCCCTTTCGGTATCCCTAGCACTTCGCCGACCTCAGCAAGCGTCTTACCGCTGTTGTATAGGTCGACTATGTACTTGTCAACCGGTTCGTCTAGTGTAGCTTGTAGCTCTCGGATGCGGCGGGGAAGCCGCCTTGAGTTCGTCAATGGAAATACCTTCGTCGTGACGGAGGTCTACATACCATCCACAGCGAAGACAGTTGACGTATTCACCGTAGTGGTCGCGGGTTTTGTGAGTCGTGCCCCTACAGCGTGGACACGACTTCAGGCTGAGGTTAGAAGCTGTAGGCATATGTAGACCTCCGTTGTGTGTTAGAGGATCGGCGAGAGTTACTGGCCTATACGGTACATCTTCGCGCCACAGATGGAACAGACGCCGGTCGTTGCGGGTCTTCCGTTCGCCATCGTGACCTTTTCAGGATTAGCTATTTCGCGGTGTGTCTTACACCGAAGACAGTATCCTTGCATATCGCTACCCCCTTTCTTAGATTCTGCCCCTCTAGCTGACGGGCTACGGTGAATTTACTTTGCTTTACGGGCACGTCTGGCCGTGGCAGTCTGTGTGTAGGCTAAATTCGATCCTGACCACTCGGCCTTCCAGTCCCAATCGTCCATCACGAACCGAGAGAACTCATACCCGTCGAGTTCTATTTCATCGGATATGTTCATCTCGACCATACGGATGATCCGGTCGTAGTCGGTCGTATGGTCTTGGGGTTCGGGCATGTGGAATGTGGCGTGTACCTTCTTTGCGGCACGTGCATCGGCTAGACGACGGTCGAGTTCTTCGATGATCGTTTCACGCCATCCCTCTTGTGCCAGAAGAAAGGCGTCCCTGTGTGAATCACGGTTCTCCCGTAATGCTTTTAGTAGTTCATCTTTCCTAACTGTTACTGTGTCCATATCGTTCCTTTCGTGTTTAGGTTATTAACGCTTGTGGGTTCCGTTGACGTGCGTGACAAACCGCGACCGCTATTGCATCTGCTACGTCCTCCCCGCCTTTGTACGATAGATCGAGGTTGAACATCGTCTCGGCATATGATCGTATTGTGTCCTTCTTCGCCCGACCGTTGCCTGTGAAGCCTTTCTTCACTTCGGCTGGAGTGTGTTCGTAATAGATAACATCTCTAGCCCGTTCGACCGCTACCATTACGAGTCCACGCGCCATACCGAGGGCGAGTGTAGCAGACGGGTAGCCGCCGACGAACCCCTTCTCGACACATACATGGTGGGGTTTCCAAGTAGCGAGAGCCGACTCTAAGTATTCGAACAGTCTTGATAGACGCTGCGGGATCGGTTGACTAGCTGGAGTCTGAAGATAGTCGAAATGGAACAGTCCCTCTGGAAGCTCAGTGTCGAGAACGGCAACGCCAGTTATCTGTGTTCCTGGGTCGATCCCCATTATTCGCATTAGTAGAATCTCCCGTGTTCGATCCTGCCCTTAGTGAACGGGATTGCGTTCGTGCTAGGTTCCGGCGTCAGGTGAAGAACAGCTTCGTCGTCACCGAGTCGTACCAGTAACGACATGTTGTTCCCTGAGATTATCTCTGCGTCGGGAACGTCAACACCGATGAACGCGACATGCGTCCCGTTGCTGCGGATTAGAAGACGACCTTCACTCGGTATCATTGGACGCCTCTAGTCGTTGAGTTACGGATAGGCGAACATCGGCCACGATTCTTAAAACCTCTAGTCTTGCAGACTCTAATCCTGCGAAGTCGTTTTCACGGTCTTCTTCATCGAATGTAGTAGCGAACACTTCATCGACGCGCTGTGATAACGCAACAGCGGCATCAACAAGGCGCTGTTGCTCTGTGTTAGGAATAGTAGGCGGTAGGTAGATAGGCCAATGCCCACGTAGGCCAGCAAAGTAACCACGGCTGTACGCGTTTCGTTCTTCGCGTGTAGTCATTGTCTGTCCATTACTCCTTCTGCCTGTATGAACTACACGTTAGCTGGACGTGTGCGACGATACCGGTGTTGATGTCAAATATCCGATCAGCTAGACGGAACCCGCAGTTAGCCGCCATGTCTTTACGGTTGTTGATGTTGGTCGTTATCGCTAGCTGACGACCGGAGCGATACCGGTCGTCTATCAACGCCGTTAGCTGTTCAATCGTCCACGACGTTGAAGACTCCGCGCCGAGGTCGTCTATCAGCAAGACGCTGGCCGATTTATACGAGTCCAGCAACGCGCCGGTCGATACGTCTGCGTCGTCGCTGTATGTATCACGAATCGACTGAAGTAGTTCCGCAGCCTGAGCGAAGCGTACCGTTCGCCCACGCCGAAGACATTCGTGACCGATAGCCTGGAGTAGATGCGTCTTGCCAGTCCCAGGTTCTCCGATGAATACGAGGATGTTTTCTTTGTCGTTGATAGCTTCGGGAAAGTTTCTTGCAGCCCAATAAGCGTTCTCTGCACCTTCGCGCCGTGTCCACATATCGAACGTCTTATCGAGAAGCGGTAGACCGGAGTCGGTACGGCGCTGTGCGGCCCGCATCTGTTCCTCTTGCTGTATCGCAGGGCACCGGCAATCGAATTCGTGGTATTTCTCTGGCGGTACTCCACGGTTGTTGAGAACGTGGGTTATCTCAGGTGCGTAGAACTTGAACAGAAGGTGATTGCATGTCTCACACCACCAGTCGTCTTCGATGCGGGTGAAAGGGTCTTGTTGGAACGCCTGAATACCGGCAACGCTGAACAGGTATGGGAGTGTCTTCAGATCGGCCATATCATCCCTCGACTAGAGCGTATGGAATCCCATTATCTTCGGCCCGACAGAGGGTGTCCATCGTACCGGCTGACTTCGTGATGTCGGAGTGGAATGCTACGACAAGATCAGGGTGCATGTCGATCATCTTCTGATTTCTGATCGGACCTGCGGCCCGACCGTATATGTTCCATTCCGCACTAACAGTTGTCCTAGGGATGCCTAGACAGGCTGCAACATCCATCGCTTTTGCGTCCGCTCCAGACCCGCCACCTTCAATGATGCACAAAGGTTGTAATCGTTGAACGATCCTGTAGATAGCATCGTAGTCTTTCCAATCCCGATCACCGCAGACCAGTAGCTTCATTTCGCTTTCTCCATATCGTCAGGGATGAAGCTCGGCTTCCGTAGCTCACCAGCGGCGTAGCGTTCTTCGTCAGTCTTCATAGGCTTCGAGCCGTTGGTAGACGGTGCGACGCCGTTCTTCGCTGAGGTCGTTTGCCAATCTTTAGGCTTGAGCCAATTCTTGAAAAACTGGCCAATGTCTTTTTTATTGCCACGTTTGGTATGAGCGTTAGCGATAAGCCACGCGATAGCATCCTCGGCATCATCGGCTAGGTTCCGGTCGGGATATTCCTTCTCGACGTTCTGTATCCATCGGTCAGACCGATCAAGGCGAGAATCGTATAACCGAAGACGATGATACCATTCCGGCTTTTCGGACATATTATTAAGGTCAGTAGTTGGTAGTATCTGGTCTTCTTCCTTTATAGCAGCGGAACGACGTTCACCCTTTGTTGAACTAGGTTCACCCTTTACGGAACGACGTTCACCCTTTTCTTCAGAAGGGTGAACTGTATTCATGGTACTAGGTTCACCCTTTACGTCTTCAAACAGTGAACGACGTTCCACCTTTTCGGCGTCGATAATATATCCTATACGGTGTCCACGTCCACCCGTCCGCGAAGATGTTCTTCGTATCCACCCGTCTTCGATTAGGCTCTCAATGTGGTTGCGAACTCCGCGATCTGAGAATCCAGTGTAGAGCATGAGGCGGTGTAGACCAGGGAAACAGTTTGCCCCGTCGTCGTCGGCGTGAACGGCAAGGGCGATCAGAGTTAGTTTTTGTCCCGATGGTATTGAACAGGGCAGAACCTTTTCGGCCAACGTCCTATGCACTACTGTTCACCTTCGCAGATTTTCGGCTGTTACATGAACGACAGAGGAATTGAAGATTCTCTAATTCGTCTGAACCGCCTCTTGAAAGAGGAACCACATGATCGATGGTAATATCAGACGATGAATGACACTCATTGCAGGCGTAGATGTGTCCATCCTCGATCATTGCTAACATAATGTACTTCCGTGATCGCTGGAATTCCTGTCGCCGATCTTTAATCAATTCTTGTTTCTTACTGCGTGTGATTGAATTGAGACGTGCGATTTTAAGAAGTGACTCAAATTCTTGATATGAAATCCTAACTTCAAAACGCCCGTATTTTTCGACAACGACCTTATAGAATTCATTACGATGGTTTTTCTTATACGCCGATGTGAATAATTCATCCTCCATGTGCTTTAGCGCCGTAACTGCCATCCATGCAAGGTCGTCAGCCGTAATCTTCAATGTTTTCTGAAGCACAAGTACGCCTTTATGCGGGGCGAATTCAACACAGTCGGCCATATTTACTAGAACCACCCATACCTCCAGTAACGCACAACGCCCCGACCTTGTGTGAGGTGACTGAACTCAGCGGTCGGGGCGATTGTTCTGGTGTCCGGCCAGCTAGGATCGAATAGATTTGGACGATACTCGCCGGACGATATAGCTATTGTGATTCATCTACTGAGTTCAGTCAACAGCGATGATATGCCGACCGGCGTCGATATGTCAACTACCCTCGGCCTTCTCTATCGCGGCCATTGCCAGAACGACAGGACAATCGTCAACGTGCCTGGGATCGTCCGGCATCCCAGGTTGGCACAGGAGGCAATAGTCAGGATTGCTGTACAACCCAACGGACGGATCGCTAAGGTCTTCCCTGCCTGTTTCAACCCAATCAACAAGCGTCCTACATGCTTCGAGTAGGTCAGGGGCGGCAACTTCGAGCCTGACGATTGCCGCTTCGCGGGAGATTTGATCTTGAGGTTCCACACTAGCCCTCCAGCAGTTTCAAAAGGTCTGTAGTATCGAACAGGTCAAACGTCTTGACGAATCCCATTTGGATCATCGTCATGTTGTCCCGATACCGCTCCGACATGATCTGACGGCTATCGGTCAGCGACGACGACAGCCATTCCTCCGGCGATCCGTACCGTTCAATCGATTCCATCGCGTCTGGCGTGTACCGTCCGTGCATGACGGTGACGAACATCTTCCATCTGATCTTTCTCGACCAGAACGAAATAATGTGAGCGACCAGCTTCGGCGACAGCGGCCCGTTGAAGTCGAGCCACGCTGCATCGTACACGTAATCCTGTTTCGCCGCTAACGATTCGAAGTCGGTTTGATAGAACCTACCGATCTTTCGAGTACGAACGGCGGCACTGGCCCACGGAGGCGTTTCGAGAATGTGAATCTCACCGTCGCGTGTCCCTGGCATACGGAGCGCAGCGGCCCTGAAGATCGGCGTCTCTCGCTCGATAGCGGTGATGATCGTCGCGTTGACGTAGCCCCGCTGGAGGTCACGCGGTCGTTCCCTCTTGTTGATTAGATCGTTCTCGAACGACCAGTGTATCGACGGGAATGTGAGGACGTTCAGAGCGTTGGGCCAGTGTCGAAGTGAAAGCTCCGTGATTATTAGATCACGCATCCTCTGTTTTTCCGTCTTCTGTTTACGGCGAACATATCCTTCACCGGTCGTCACAGATCGCCGCTTGTTGATCCGACCGGCCATGACTTCCGTCGAGTAGTGTTGCATAGGTCTTCTGTTCCTTTCTAAAGACTGGACAGCCGCACGATACACGGGACCGACTCCCGCAGATAGCGCCTGCAACATACGGTCCGTAATCCCACAGGTGGGCGGTGTCTGAGAAGCACAGATACAGCCGCCTCTAGCCACTAGAGCCTGAATCCGACATCTGAATGGTGCGATCTTTCATGCGGCTGTCCAGTCCTAGAACCGGATAGCTAGACGTGAACGGGGCCGACTCCCGTAGACTGCGAGATTAGGGGACGACGGTGCTTTAATCGCCGTTCTCCGTTATCACGGAGGTATTACCTTAACAACTCAACATCGGCTACTTTTTCAGGTGTAGCACACTTGATGTGCAGTCTTCGTCTAGCTATCCGGTTCGGCTTGAATGAAACAGTCCCGCGCCTGTTCACATCTTGGAGGGATAAAGACAGACGCGGGACTTCACACAACGGAGGGCGGTGTCGCGGGTAAGGGAAGGTGACACCGACCTCTTGGGGACTATGTTACACGGAAGTGGGTCGTTTGTACATCGAACCGACGTTTCCAGAAATCCTCTAGCTCGGCTTCGGTCGCGTACCGGAGGCCAGCTACGTTCAACGGAACGACTAGCTGTGCCGCTGGTCGTGGGTAGTTGTATTCGTCGCGGATCGTTCGGGGTTCAGCGTCGTGGTCTTCTACCGCACCGGCACAGGTGAAGCAACAGACCAGTGTTGAATATTCTCGATATTGTTGATCGTCTTCGAGCGGTACTACGATCCACGGGCCGTCTAGGACGATCCAATCCGGTTCATGTTCAACCGTCATGTTATCTGTCCTTGCCATAGTATTCGGGCGTCTTCGTGGCCGTGTAGTCGCCATCGCTTGCCATCGAAACTTGGGACTAACCCCTGCATCCACAGGTTAACGGCAGGCTGGAACGGGTATTGACCCTCAAAAGGGGTGACGTATTTCCAGGTATCTACAACAGGGACGAATATGTGACCGGTATATGCCCAGACCGAAGCCCTGACCGAAGCCCTGACCGAATCCCAGACCGAATCCCTGACCTTATCCCTGACCTTATCCCAGACCGAATCCCTGACCGAAGCCCAGACCGAATCCCAGACCGAATCCCTGACCGAAGCCCAGACCGAATCCCTGACCGAAGCGTAGACCGAATCCCAGACCGAATCCCTTCCCGAATCCGTGACCGAAGCCCAGACCGAAGCCCTGACCGAATCCGTGACCGAATTCCAGACCGAAGCCCACGCACGAACAAGTGAGATTTGAGATTCGGTTATATCGGAAGGCCTGATTTTCAGAGGATGCATGGGGCTGACAGCCTCTTGATACCTCCACTTAAAGTGTTCGGCGGGGTCGAGTTCTTCAAGGACGTATAACTCTGCAAACCCCGCCTTTTCGTAATGTTCAACCACGGGCGTACCCTCAACTCGGTAAAGAGAACAGGGAACTTTCGCTCCGACGAAACACTTCTCTGCGGTGTCGGATGCGTGGAGTACGTCGGTGGTGCATAGACGCCACACTCCTTCCCTAATGCGGTTCGGCCAGTCGGAAGGAGGGCAGAGAACGGTCTTCCCGATGTTTTCACGGTAGTTGATCGTCTTCCCACTGTAGAAATCGAACCCGTCGGGGCGGGCCAGTTTGTAATATGTTGCCATGAGTTTTCCTTTCAAAAACAAAGGCGGGTGACAGATGGCTCCATCACCCGCCGACTCGATTCAGAAGATCAGGGGATCGTTAGAAGCTAGGAAACTTTACTCGCCAGGGTCGTGGGTGTAGACCCGACGTTCCGCAGCATCCCGCGTGTGGGCTTCGACGGTAATCGCGTCGGTTTCACGCAGGGAAATGACGTGAGGGCCACACCGGACTTTCCGGTTCGCGCTGTCCTGCCTGAGCCAAGCGTTGATCGAAAGCTGACCGATTGTGAGGTCATTCAACGCTTCCTCGACGGCCTCCCTGGACGCTTCGAATTCACGATTGGCGGCGAGTTTTGTTTCGCGTAGCTTCATCCGGTCGTCCAGAAGGGTCTGGAGATTCCGGTCGGGAACAATGTATTCGTCCATGCTAGTCTGTTCTTCGTGTGAGACGGTCGTAGTCACTTCATGGCATTCCTTTCGCTTTGTAGATAGCCGAAAAACAAAAACGGCGCGGTAGCGCGGGGTGAGTCAGATCGTAATTCGTATGCAGCGATAGTCGTTCCTTTCTGTAGACTTGGCGCTACCACGCCGCAGATCATGAATATATGCTATTCCGGCTATTTGATTATATCAACGCCCCGACTTCCTGAAGGTAGTCGTCTGCGTCGGCTTCGGGGTTCTCGGTGAAGAACTCCATCATGCTAACGGAAGGTTCATCAATCCCCGCATCTTCTAAAACGCCTTGTATGTAGGCGATTCTCCCTCCCTCTGACGCATGAGTATCTCCAGAGACGGGCGTTTCGGGTTCCTCTGGTGTATTGGCACTGTCGGTGTGCGGTTCGTCGCTCTCCGGCGATTCTGGTGCATCTTCGGCTTCAATGGCACCGGCCTTGACGGAATCGACGTGGGCTTCAAACTCAGTTAGGAACTTCGCCCTGTCTTCGTCGGATAGTTTGCCGAGGGTTGTCATGGCCCGTTCCTTGAGCCATTCGTTCAGGTCTTTCCGAGTGTAGTCAATCGACTTCGCTAGCTCGGCCCACCGTGCGTCTAAAATAGCTTTGTAGTTGCAGAACTTACCGTTGTCCATCCGGTGATAGCGACCGTACTCGCCTTTCTGCCAAGCGACCCACGCCTTGCGGTTCTGCACGTTGCTGTGGAGTGGGCAGAACCGAGACGGGTCGAACCCTCCGCTCGTATCTATCCGTTCGTCGGCCTGGGTGTAAACGTCAACGTCTGTATCGTCAACGATTGTCTGGAACTCACCGGACGCCGCCGTGACGTTCCTAATCAGATTGACGAAGGCGCGTTTCAGCGCCCTGTCGAAGACGTTGTGTTCCAGTTCTCCGGCCTCCATCCGACCGAATTTCGATGATCGGCTGTCAGCTACACCGCGCCACTTTGCCCCGCGTTGGCCCGCGCTGTCGAGAGCGAACGCTTCCACGACGTATCGGTAATGACCGCGTTCGATGTCAACGGTTTCGTCAATGACTTCGTAATCCCATCGGATACCGAAGGCCATCCGCAGGAACTCGGCCCCAGGTTCCCATAGTGATCGCTTGTTGTTCGTTCCTGGGATGACGCCGAAGTGGACATCTTCAGACATTTCCTTGACGACCGTCTTCATAAGATTGATCCGGTTCAGGAAATCTTGTGGCGCTAGCGGTTCGCCTACCGTTGCCGGTGTAACGGCGATGTCCCGTTGCTGAACGGGTTTGTCGATGTCGGGATACGAGTAAGAGTATGAATCTACCTCCGAGTCGTATTCTTCGACCACGACGCCGTTTTCGTCTATAACTCTACGTTTTGCCACTATTCACCCTCCATCGGGAACAGGTCGGCGGCGTCCGCAACGACCCGATCAGGTTCGGATACTTCATCGTCAGCGAACACAGACACCGAACCCGTTATCTGTGATCTGACCATCTTCCCGCGCTTCTGTTCGATGTACCGGCTCTGTGAGTCTCGGACTGGTCGTGGCCTGTGAGGATGGCAGTTGCATCGAAGACCGTAGTCGCTCTGATCTTTCATCCACACGATGCGGATTTCTGAGGTACAGACACCGCATATGTAGCCTTCAGTCTGTCGCTCTAGCTCGGCATAGCGTTCACGCCGTCCGTCCGGTGCGCCGTACTTGATCTTTTCCGGTTTCCTGTCCGCCGCCCATCCACGCCACGGTTTACGGTTCGTCATTGGAAGTTCCTTTCTTGATACGGGCAATGAGCGTTTCGGCATGTTTCACAATACATCCGGTTCGATGTACATTAAACCCACGAACTACACCGCAGCCATAACACCACGATTGCAGTCCGTTGTATTTGGGCATCTTCTGGAGCGCGTCAAACAGGTCGTCCCGTTCCTTCTGTATATCGATTGCGTTGGAGTCGGAAAGAACGTCCAAGTCGTACTGAAGGTAGTAATCTGTCAACGCCCTTCGGTTGTCGGGGTAGTTCATTTGAACAGCTTCCCCATGCCTCTCCCCGCTGCCCGTCCTGCTGCACGTCTAGCGACACGCCGACCGACACGGTTCTTCGATACCGCATTTGCGTCACCTAGAAGGGCGGCGATGAAATAGAGAATAGAACGTAGCTTCATGTCTTGACCTCCGTCGTGTTGAGTATTGTACTATGCGAGTAAGGCCGGATCAGCCTCACACATCGCAATCTGCCCCCCTAAGAGATTGTCGCTGCCAGTGTTACGCTCATGACATGCCAACACTGATCCGGCCTTTACTTTTGCCTAGACAGGCTTCGGGAACGGTTCAGGCTTTTCGCCGGTGCGCTTCCATGCAACGTGCCGTAGTACCTTTCCGGTCCGGTACATATTCCACGCCTTAATTACCAACGCTAGCTGAGTTGCAACGTCGATGTTGACAGTGGCAGACATCCTTGCGTCCCGCAGGCGGTCCCGTAACCGGATAAAGGCGTCGTTCTCTGCAACGACACCGGTCCCGTTGGCGAAATCTGCCACGAACGTATCCGCCTGTTCCTGGTTAACCTGACTGAACAGGTAGTGTAGTCCTGCTGTGCGCCCTCTGCCGAGTCCCGTTCTTGATCCCCAGGAAAGACACTTCGCGGTGGACTCGATTAACCCAGGATGGCGCTCTACGATGTCGATGATCGCTTCGTTCGAAACGCCGTAAGCGTCCTGATATTGTTCGGCGTTCAGTTCGAGGTTGTAGATTATCCGAGCGGCGACGGACAATGAAGACGTGTTCTGGTATCCAAACACGGCGAGGGAATCAGCACTTGACCGCCCGCGACCAACGTCAATTGTTGTGAACGTGGCAGGATCAATCCCATAGACTATGGCCGACTTGACAGTCTTACCTGACAGGAATATCGCCCACAAACGATGCTGACCGTCGAGGATGTTGTCGTGCCAATCTACGATGATCGACTCGCCGTTATACCGCCACTCGCCCCGTTTGATCCGCTCGGCTAGTCGTTGGGCACGTCTCTCCGACATCGGGCGGTTGTGTCCATTCCGAGTAAGCATTTCCTCGGCTAGCTGCGGAGATATGTCAACCTCTCGCAATTCAGTTGTGTTGTATACCTTCTGTTTGTTCAATATATTTCCTTTCTAACGCCGTAGGTCGCCCGTAGAGCGACGTAGCGGCGTGCTATCTGATTATGTGCCGTGGTTGACGTTTGAACCGTGGACACCCGCAGCGGCTACACCCTCGCACGACGCGGTTTTTGATGTGATCCATTATCGAATGTCCACAGTCGCGTTCACGGCACAGAACGGGGTTGTCTCGGTCTGCTAAGGGCATCACTCCCCTTCCAGCTTGTCGAGTTTTTCTCTGATCGCTTCGATTACGATTTCCGTCATTGGCCTTTGCTGATAGGCCGACTGGATTTTTAGCCGTTCCCACACTTCGACGGGAAGATGTCTCACAGCAAACGGTTTCGTCCCGCGGCGTTCTATCATAGATTACCTCCGGTTTAGATTTGCGACGATAGCCGACAGCTTACGGTGTCGGTGCCACATTACCGGCGATCCGAAGACCGCCGTCGTTCTGTGCCTATCGTTTGAATTCCTTGCAGGAAATACAGATACGGCATATCCCTTTCATGAACCCGTTTTTCCAGTGATCTTTGAAAGCGTGACCGCAGTAGTCGTGACAACATGGATCATCGGGGTTAGGGGTTTTGAGAACATCTTGTTTTTGCATTAAGCAACCTCCATCGGTTCCAGATCAACGCTGTCAGCGTCGATGATCCCAGCGTCGGCTAGGTAGTCGTAGTACGCTTCGGCTTCGTACCCTGCCCGACGTATCTCCCAGGTATTGATTAGCTCTGCAATCCGGTCGTCTTCGTCACACTTGATGCACCAGTAGAACATTCCGTGTTCGCACATATGGGTAGCCCTCCGTTGTGTATTTAGGCGATTGACCGCCCATGTAGCGCGACCGGTGCAGTTTAGCCGAGATAAAGGGTTTTGGTGTCATGGTCAAACTGAGGCTCATATCTCCCTTGTTCGTCAAGCCACCCGTCGGGGTCGCTGTCATCTTTATATGCATCTCGAATGGACTTCTTCGTGACCGGAACTGAGATATAGTGATCGCCGATGTTGACTGTTGCGACGATCTCTTTCGCTTCTGTGACGGCGTCCATAAGGTCGCCTACGGTCTGGATCGGGCCACCAAATACAAATGCTAGTGCCATTGTCATTCCATCCGTCGTGTGTGTGTTGAGTTGTTGCGTTTTTGCAATAACTGATCGGTCGCGCTACATGGAAGGTCAATCTAGTGTTGTGTGTCCCTCCATGTTTTTGTTACTAGCTACCCACTCTAGTTCCCCGCATCCGGCCTACTCTCGCTTTCGCTTCAGCCGCCCTCTTGAGGTTCGGTCTACTCAGCCCCTTTAGCTGGAATCTGTTCGTCTCTGCCGTTCGTGCCCCTCCGTCGTGTGTGTTTGTTCCTTTCTGTACATCAAAGATATACTCTACGCCATTACATGTCAATACCCTTTTCGTGCAATATTGTAAGTATTGCAAAATCGAAGGATAATCGTAGATGTTATAATCGCCAGCAATAATATATGCCTAGACAAAACGGACGAACCCTAGCACTGAAGAAGCGCCGCGCTGAAGTCATGGAGTTGAAAATCTCCGGCATGACTGAAAACGCTATTGCTGAAAAGCTCGGCGTAAGCCGGTCGGTAGTTCAGAACGATGTATCCCGATACCTCGGCGAGATGGCGAAGTCCAACGCCGCTGGAGTCTTAGAGGTTCGGGCGCTTCAGATGGAACGTTACGGAAAACTTATGCTGACATGGTGGGATGTTGCTACGAATCCGTACTGTCCAGTTGAACTCCGAGAACGCGCGTTCCAAAACGTCATGAAGGTTCTCAACCGCATCGACGTTATCAACGGGATCGTCCCACGTCAGCCGAACGTTCACTACACCCAACAGGTGAATCAACAGAACGTCGATCAGAAGGCCGAGGTAAAGGTTGAAGTCCGTAATGAGGAACCTAAAAACCTAACGATAACGTCAGAGGACGTGACAGAGGCGTTTAAGGTGCTGGCCGGTAGTAATGTACTCCCGACGCCAGAAAACGGCTCTACGGCGCTGCTAGACGCCTCTATGGACGAATCTGAAGAGGGGTCTAAGCCCAAAAATGAATGAACTCCGTAAAATGACACTCGGACAGTGGCTAGCGGTGATATGGTTCTTCTCATGGATGATCGCAGGGTTTAGCATCTTGGGATTTGCGTGGTACATGCTGGTCGCTGATATTGTGAACTAATGCCGAAACGCTATCTCTGTGCCCACAATCGCAGCCGAAGTGTACGGACACGCGCATCACACTATTCGGAGGTTACTTGTAATGAGTGCGGTCGGCGCTGGTATCGGTCGTGGACGAAAATAGGTGTTGTGGAGATACCGGCTAGCTGGCTACTAGGTTACGGTGAGACAACATCTGAGTATTTTTCACCGTCATATCGTCAAGGTTGAGTGATTTACAGTCGTTCTATAGAACAGTTTGAAATGACACACAACGGAGGGGGAAACGTGATTAAGCCATATTATGAGGACGAAGCCGTAACGATCTATCATGCTGACTGTCTTGACGTACTGCCGTCGTTATCTGACATTCATCTGACTGTAACATCACCGCCATATGACGACATCCGTACTTACGAGGGATATGAATTCGATTGGCGTAAGACGATGCGAGGATTATCAGAAGTGACAGCGAAGGGTGGCGTCGTAGTATGGAACGTAGCTGATCAGACGATCAACGGATCGGAAACCGGCACGTCGTTCAGGCAAGCGTTGTACATGATGGACGAATGTCGAATGTATTTGCACGATACGATGATCTACATGAAGACGGGAGTCACGTTCCCCGACGCTAACCGTTACCTTCCGGCTTTTGAATACATGTTTGTTTTCAGTAAGGGGAAGCCGAATGTCTTCAATGGATTGAAAGATCGACAGAATGTGAGTGCGGGGAGTGACATACATAGTACGGATAGAAACCGAGATGGTTCCATGTCTTTGAAATCTCGCCAAGGTGCGATAATACCGGAATATGGGCTTCGGTATAACTGGTGGTATATTTCTAATCCTTATCGTCGTGGTGATCCCGACCATCCCGCCCGTATGCCGTACAAAATGGCGGCAGACCACATAGCGACGTGGAGTAAAAAAGGCGATACGGTTCTTGACCCACTAGCCGGTTCCGGTACAGTGCTTCGTGCAGCGAAAGACCTGGGACGAAAAGCTATCGGTATTGAAATTGAAGAAAAGTATTGTGAAATCGCCGCGAACAGAATGTCTCAGATGGTGATGGCGCTGTGATGTGGGATTCGAAAGTTATTGTCGAAACGTGGTGGCCGTCGAAGTGTGAATGGAAAATCCGAAGCCTACCAAAATATCGCTGTGACGGTAATGCAGCATGGGTCTGTCCTTCACGAAAAGCGAATGGTGTCCTAGTTATCTGTAACGATCACGCTAAGGGTCGGCTTATGTTCGCTCGACACTATGGACGTGATAAGTATCCTATATTTGCTTTATGACGACAGTAACCGATAACCCTCTAATCTGGTCATGGAAGACCGATGGCGGTGGTTTCGAGCTTCCGTGGTCGGACTATATTCCGCATAGACCTACCCCGAAGCAACTAGCGTTTCTATTGCTCGGATGCCGAGAGGCTTTTTTCGGCGGGAGCGGAGGTGGAGGGAAGTCGGACGCATTGCTTATGGCGGCTCTGCAATACGTCGAAACCCCTGGCTATCATGCGATTCTTTTCCGACGTACTTATCAAGACCTAGCCCTTGAAGGTGCGTTGATGGACAGGTCTAAGGACTGGTTAGCTTCGACCGATGCCCACTGGTCAGAGATGCACAAACGATGGACTTTCCCTTCAGGTGCGACGTTATCCTTTGGGTATCTTGATTCTGCACTTCATAAGTACAGATATCAGGGCGCTGCGTGGAGTTTCGTGGGGTGGGATGAACTCACCCAATTCAATGAACAGGATTACCGTTATCTGTTCTCTCGGTTAAGACGGACTACTGATATTAACGTTCCTCTCCGTATGCGGTCGGCATCGAATCCAGGTGGTGTCGGCCATGAATGGGTCAAACGCCGGATGATAGATGAGGGTCAACAGAATGGGCGGGTATTTATTCCTGCCCGTCTTGTCGATAATCCGTATCTCGACCGTGAGGAATACACAGCATCGCTCATGGAGCTTGACCCGATCACTAGGGCACAGCTTCTTAACGGCGATTGGGAAGTACGTTCAGCAGGAGGACTTCTGCGCCGTGAGTGGTTCAGGGTAGTTGATGAACTTCCACAAGGGCGACAGATCAGGTGGGTTCGCTTCTGGGACTTGGCTGCTACCGAGCCTAAAACTGGGGTAGAGCCTGACTGGACGGTGGGTTGTCTAGTTGGCAGAGACGACAGCGGTACGTATTATATCGGCCATATCGACCGCTTTCAGATGAATCCTGGTGATATGGACATCCGCATGAAGAATCAGGCTAGAATCGATGGTCTGTACGTCTCGCAGCGTATGGAACAAGAGCCTGGGGCCAGTGGGAAAATAACGATAGACCACTTCCGTCGAACGGTTTTCGACGGGTATAACTTCGACGGGATTCCCTCAACGAAGAACAAGGTAGACCGTGCGCGACCAGTGTCTTCGACGGCCCACGCAGGCAACATTCTCATTGTCAACGGGCCGTGGGTCGGTGACTTCTTTGACGAAATCGACGCTTTCCCCGAAGATGGTGTTCACGACGATCAGGTTGATGCACTGTCCGGTGCGTTTGGTGTATTATCGGGCGTAGGAACCGGAGTACCGTTACACGTTGGCTAAGTTGCCAATCGGTAAAGTGAAACTAGAGGGTTGTCGGTGTCGTTGTGGTCATGAGTGGCTACCGCGCCGAGGTAGGGGTACTCCAAGGGTATGCCCCGCATGTAAAAGCCCAAATTGGGATAGAGAAAAGTTGTTCAGCAGAAAGGAATCTAATGAATCAGAACACGACACCGTTCCCCGCAGCTTTTCCGCCAAGCGGAGTAACCCCAGGCCAACCGGTTACTCCGACTGACGTATTCTCCGATTCGTTCAGGATAACGCTGCATATGTACGGCTCGGCTATCATGTTCGCAGCCCACGACTTCGACACTCAACAGGACGTTCCCCAGGTTAACGTTCGGCTGACAATGACGAACCTGAAGATGATAACGTTCGCGCTATACCGATCCCTGTTATCATTCCAGCAGGACAACGATGTTGTTGTAACTATAGATGATGGTCTTCTCGAATCGTCCAACATAACCCGCGAACAGTGGGCGGCGTTCTGGAATGAGCTAATAGACCCGCCTGCGGAGGAACCGTACAATGGACTGGCAGAAGTGGATCAACCCGCTCCAGTGGGCCAAGACATCAACGCCACAGATACCGGATGATGTCAACGGCCAGTGGGTTGTTGTCAACGCTGACGGCACCTATCAGCCGCTAACGGAGTCCAATCAAAAGGCGACGCTCGAAGATATTGTTCGGGCACGTACTACCGGTGTTGATGAAGACTCCCGTTCCTGGGCACCGGAAGTCTACGGTCGTCAGTATGCACAGTCCGTACCGGCATATCGAGCTATCTACCTCCGCGCCCAGGCCGTTCGCTCCGCTCCGCTTCAGGTGATGCGTCGTCGCACCGATGGCGATCCCGAACCCGTCGAAGACAATCATCCCGTTCAAGAACTACTCAATCGCGTTAATCCGTTCTGGTCTGCCGGTGATCTACTGGAGTCACTTGAAACGTATCTGTGTCTCTACGGATCAGCATTTTGGTTTCTCGACCGTGAGGGATCGCTTACTGGCATCCCGAAGACAATATGGCCGCTCCGTCCCGACCGTGTGAAGATAATCGGAGGGAAGGTCAACGATGTACAAGACTTCCAGAACTCCGATTACATCGTTGGATACGAGTACCATGCCGGAACGATGAAAGTTTCTCTGACGACAGATGAGGTTGTGTGGTTCCGTCGATTCAATCCTCTGTCGGAACTAGCCGGTCTGTCACCGGTCGCACCGGCAAGGGCAACGCTGGACATGGGTCGCAACGCGACGATGTACAATAACCGGTTCTTCGTTAACGGGGCTATGCCCTCGACGCTGGTCTTCGTTACGAATCACGCCTTGTCAGATGAACAGGCAAAGGAATTCTACAAGCGATTAGATAAGCGTCATGGCGGTGCTGTGAACGCTCATAAGCCGATGTTGTGGGACGGGACCGCTGGAGAACCGAAGAACATCGGTCTGACACAGCGGGACATGGAATTCCTGAAGACACTCGAATGGACGGTAGAGGACGCGGCCCGTGTGTGGGGCGTACCAGTCCCGCTCATGATGTCGATGGTGCAATCTACGTTCAACAACCTGAAGGAATCACGGGTATGGTTCTACACCGGTACTATCGAGCCGGAATGGTCGTTCATATCTGAGGAAATCAACGAACTATTCATCCCGCTAGTCTCTGGCGGTCGAGGACGGTCGGACATCTTCGTGACGTTCGACACATCGCAGATTCTACCGCTCCAGGAGGCCATGACAGAGCTATACGAGCGTGATCGTGCCGATATTGACTCTGGAGTCCTGACGATCAACGAAGTCCGCGCTAAGCGCAACCTAGAGCCTGTGGCGTGGGGTGATGTCTGGTGGGCGAAGGGTGTCGTCACTCCGGTCGAGGACGCTACTATCGAGGTCGAATCGTCAGAGGCCGCGTTCGGTGAGGACGAAGAACGTCGTTACAAGGCTCTGCCTCAGCCTGACCTTGACGCGGTAGCTAAGGCGTTCTCGGATCGCTACGACGCTGGTGTAACCGGATTCTCTGCAATGCAACGCCGCCTATTCGAGCGTCAACGCAGAGATGTGATTCGCAGGCTGAACGACATGGTTCCAAAGGGAATCACAGAAGTTGTATGGGAAGGTGAAATTCCACATGCCGTACACCGTCAGGGGCCGTCTTCCCCACTTTTCCACCCTGCCGACTGGCTAGAGACGTTCAAGGATTCAGGTGAACGCCTAATAGCGACAATGCTGATTACCGAAGGGCGGGACCACTCAGATGAATTCGGACTCGGTGGAATTGACACCGACGCGCCGGAGATTGACGAGTGGGTGAAGGATCGTACCGACTTTTGGGCTAGGCGGGTCAACGATGAGACGGCCCGAATGATCGTAAATGAGATGGCCCAGGGTCTAGCCGCTGAGGAATCTATACCTGATCTGCAGCGGAGGGTTGAAAATGTCTTTGCTTTCAACGATACTGTGCGAAGTGAGCGTATAGCACGTACCGAGATTCTAGGGGCAGCGAATCAAGGACACCTCGAAGCGTACCGTCAATCGGGCGTTGTCGAGGAAAAGCGATGGATCGCTACGCTGGACGAAAGGACAACACGTCCCGATCACCTTGCTGCACATCGTCAGGTCGTGCCGTTTGAGTCGAAGTTCATCGTCGGCGGTGAACTACTCGACGCCCCAGGTGTCGGAGGCAGTGCAAAGAACACCATAAATTGCCGATGCGTGCCTGGGGAGACGTTTGTACGGGCATCCGGCATTGAGGCGGTAACGCGGCGATGGTACGAAGGGGATTTAGTCGAGATCACCACATCCAGCGGCTATAAGCTCGCCGGAACCCCGAATCACCCGATACTGACCGATACCGGATGGGTTGGGCTTGGCCGACTGAGCAAAGGAGATAACGTCGCGCACAGCAGCAGGGGTAATGACTTCTTTACGCCGCTTTCGCGTCCAGACGTAGATGATATGCCAACCCCGATTAGTCAGGTCTACGATACGCTGTCGCTCTCGCCCCTTGTAGGCGGTGCGGCTCACAGGGTTCGTGGCTCTGTTATGCAGTTCCACGGCGATGGGCGGCGAGGCCATGTCGATGTTGTATTCCCCGACGATGTACTGTGGAACCAACGACAGACCGGAGTCTTCGAGCAGTTGGCGGAGTTCAAGCTCTCCCTCACCGAGCGAAAGATGGGCCTTACGGGTGATCCTGCCTCTGACTTCAGGGTGTTGCAATCGCAGTTTGTTGGCATCCGAGCGTCCACGGGGTGTTATTCCTTGGGCACGAAGCCGAGCGTCGATAACGTTCCTGTTAGTTCCGTAGTGCTTGGCGATAGCATTAACAGACATGCCGGACTCGTAGAGCATGGCAACTTCGGATTCGTCAATACCTTTTCGGGCGCGGCGAGTCGCCGTAGCCCGTTCACGAATAATCCTCTCAGTCTCAGCAGGAGTTCTGAGAACGCCGCGTTCTACGATGGTCGAGCGAAGTCGTTTGTATCCAATATGGAATTCCCGACTGAGATTGTCGATACTCCCACCAGCGATGTAGGCTTTGACCGCATCGTCAACATTACGATCACACGCTTTGCGGGTCATGTGTATAATCTCCAGACGCCAGATTTTACATTTGAGGCGAATGGTATTATAACACATAACTGTACGGTTGCGCCGGTTGTGAAATCGGCTAGGAAGGCTGCGAACCTCCCAGAGCCGAGGGCGCTACCAGAGGCATCGAAGAACGGACACGCAGTTGTCAGTTAGGGGGTGATACTCGCAAAATAACTTCGGTATCGAAAAGAACTCAGCGTGAAGTATAAGGCACGCTGGTGTGTTACCGAACGAAGCGAGGGCGGGGCACCGACTAAGAGGCCAAGTCAAAACGGTGTCCTGCCTTACACATCTATCATGGACGTTACAGAAGATTTCAGTCTAGGCGAAGTACAGGCCGAAGTAGATCGGTTATTAGCTAAGTCGCATATGTACGGCGCGACGCCGATCCCTGGGTTGATGAACCATTGGGCCGAGGGATTTGTGTGGTACAACCACAACGAACCGATGTGCAAGGAATCAATAGCCCTGTTCAACGCCGGTCAGATGTTAGCGCATTACATATTCTGTTCTCATGGAGGGGATATCTTTGACGACTGACTTAATCCTGACAACTATAGTTTCCATAGGTGTATTGGTGACAATCTCGTTTTTCGGGTTGAGCCTAATGTTCGAAGATAATGACGACTGATATTAAACGCCCAGGCTTCTTCAAGGCGTCAGCCCCGATAGCAGATTGGTTTTGTGAAGACAGCGGCGGGTATCAGGAAGCGTTAAACATTATCTGGCCTGGGGCAAAATTCGATCATGTTTCTTATGCTTTAGTAGACAGATATAAGGTTATTAACTTTTGGATGCCTATGAAATACAGCACATATATCTTCGAAGAAACATGGAGTCGCTTACCGAATGACGACTGACGGTACATTCGGAACGATTGCAGAAAATGCAACGGTTCGAGATGGCTTCACTCTGATCGAGACGCCGCATGGAACCCGTCAGGTGCCCGACCCGAACGACCCCCGTTGGGGCCATCGGGTAATCCGGTACTTTTCCAGTGAGGCCGAACGTGGCCGTCTGAACGAACGTGTTGAACAGTCATGGGGCCATGTACACGCCGACTCCGTGTTCGTAGCTGGTATAGGCAACCACTGGAAGCCTGGGGTTTGGGAACACGTTACGAACATGGTCAACACCGCCAACGACCACGGTCTTCGTGTGACGCTCGAAGAAATTATGGATCGCTGTCAGAGTCCATATGACGCTCTCGGGGCGATGCGGAACGAAGCGACACTAAAGGCTATGGAGGGCTATGAATGGCTCTGTATGGTCGATAATGATGTCTATCCGCATCCTGAAACACTGGTGCGTCTGGTGTCCCGTGGACTGAACGTTATCGCGCCGTATGTTGTTGAGCCGTCCTCTGGAAAGCCCCTGCACGGTCCACACCGTCAACGATGGTCGGGTATCCAACAGGTGAAGTGGAACGTCCTGTCGATGATACTGTTCCGAACGTCGGTATTCCGATCTACCGGTACTGAATTCTGGAACAACGCTATCGGGGCGGACGAAGGTTATCACTATCAAAAATTATGGCACTACGGACATATCGCATATGTAGATACTGAAGTCGATCTTCGAGTTGGTGGTGATCCGACCTATCCTTTGGCAACGTTGCGATTGGAAAAGGACGAACATGACGACTTCTGGAACAAAAGGAGAGAGTCATTTCTACAGATGCCCGACCGGAGGCCAATCGACCCGAACAACCCGCGTGTCACCGAAATCGGTGAATATCTTCCGTACCTTGACCCGCAAACGCCCTCGGCGGTTAATAGCGATCCCTCCAGAAACGGTATGCCTGACGGTTCTCAGTCCCGACGCAACGGTAATTCCGATCCGCTGTCGGTGGAGCGACTAGCGGGACTGAGGGAGTTAGTATCTAATGTCACTTAATCACGACGGGACCGCTCTACGCTGTAAGTGTTGTAAGACGAAGACGGTCGCTGTGTCCTACCCTGACGACGGGAAGATAGAGATTCGGAAACGGGCACACGGACAGGATCACGTCGCAGGATTCAGCCTCCGTGAGCTAGTAGAAATGCTCGACCCTGCCGGTACGTCGTATCAGCCGGTAAAGGTCGGAAAGGGGATGTGGGTGTGATAGAATAGCTAGGCTGAACCACTCAGCTATCCGCCCCGAAAGATTCTTCACTCCAGTCTGTCGGGGCGGTTGACTTTCAGAAATGTTTGATATATGCTGTCAGATGTGAGTAGTAAGACAGAGGGTTACTTCGCTTGCATTTGCGCTTCAGGTTCGATTCCTGATTGTCGTCCGTGGCCGGACACATCACACCTTCTTCACGGTTCTCTCACAACTTTGAAAACCTAGCTTCTGTAGTAATGCCGGAGTTACTTCGCTTTGCTTCACTTAGCTGTCCGTAAGGACATTCTCCGACCGGTATTCTCAGAGGCTACATTTAACAAGTGAATCAGGTCTGTCGTAGTAAGGCTGGAGATACTTCGCATGGGATCAGAAGGTCGTAGGTGAAAGTCCTACCCGCCCGAACACAACGGGCGGTAGCTCAGAAACAGAGCGTCTGATAAGAAAACACTCCGACCGTTTTTCTCGATAGGCTTAGCAGAAAACTAGCCACCGCAGTAAGGCTAGGGTTACTTCGCAACTTTGTAGGTTGTCCAATGATGCCGGACATCGGCATGATCGGTCCGATGGGGTTCATCCCCGTCACCACACCCTGACCAATTTTCTCGGAGGTAAAAGACAATGCCCAGGTTTAACCCGCGTCGTCAGACGCCAATCCTCGATAAGCCTGACACCACGAATCTAGCTGGTGGAGAGGCTTACACAGAATCCCCTGAACTAGAACTCGCCTCAATCCTGTTCACGTCGTTCGTGCAAGACCAGTTCTACCGGTCTGCCGACGATGGCATTCGTCGTGTTCGTGAACTACTGGACGAAGTAGACCCGCTGTTCGCTGCGAAGACCGCCGTCCATGCACGGACGAAGTATCACATGCGGTCGATTACTCATGTGATCGCCGCAGAAATCGTACACAGGGTCAAGGGCGAACAGTGGACTCGCCCGTTCATACGCACCGTCGTTCAGCGTGTAGACGACATGACAGAGATTATGGCGTACTACATGCAAACGTTCGGTGTCCGTCCGGTCCCTAACGCCCTAAAGCGTGGTCTAGCTGACGCCTTCGGCAAGTTCGATGCGTACCAGCTTGCACGGTACAGGGGGGAAGGGAACGCGGTGAAGCTGGTGGACGTTGTAAACCTTGTACGTCCGAAGGGGAACGAAAAGAACTCCGACGCCTTCCGTCAACTGGTCGCCGGTGAACTCCGTCAAACCGAGACGTGGGAAGCGAAGATGTCCGCGACCGAGGGCGACGCCGAGGCGAAGGCCGAGGTCTGGAAACAACAACTAGAGTCCGGTCGTATCGGATACATGGCACTGGTGCGGAATCTGAGAAACATTCTTCAGCAAGCGCCAGAGCTTACGCTAAAAGCGTGTGTCCTACTCGAAGACGGTGATCGTGTTCGGGGATCGCGGATGCTGCCCTTCCGGTTCGTTACAGCCATCGAGGAAATATCGAAGCTGTCCGGTGCCGAGGCTCGTAAGGTAGTGATGTCTCTCTCCGTTGCGGCTGAAATGTCGTTAGCGAACGTGCCCGACCTCGACGGCGAGACGGTCATCCTTCTCGACCACTCCGGTTCGATGAACATGGGCAATAAGCCTGCTATCAACATCGGGTCGCTGTTTACGGCGATCATGGCGAAGAAGATGGGCGCTGATGTAATCGTGTTCGATACGAAGGCCGCATATCGTCAGTACAACCCTAACGATTCGGTACTAACGATCAGGGATCAGTTTGTCGCCGGTTCCTGGGGCGGTGGAACGAACTTCCAGATCGGAATCGAGACGATGAACCGGAAGTACGACCGGATCATCATTCTGTCTGACATGCAGCCGTGGATCGGTATGGACAGGTGGGGATTTTCAGGTTCTGATCCTGCACCGGCGCTAGCAGCTTACCAACGCCGCACCGGAGCTAAGCCGAAGGTGTTCAGCTTCGATCTGGCCGGATACGGTACGTTACAGGTTCCACAGCGGGACGTCTACGCGCTGGCCGGTTTCAGCGACCGTGTGTTCGACGTGATGAAGATGCTCGAAGAAGACCGTGAGGCGATGCTGAACGACATCCGAGCGGTTCAATTCGAGTAGTGTATAATCACATCGTCCTTGGCAGGGTTAGCAAGGTGGAGACCCGTGCGGATTCGTCCGGTATGTCTTCCTGGGAAAAGCCGGAATGAAGTCGCCCCAGGATAGGTCGGTAGCGTGTAGAGGCGGGTCTGAATACAGGGGTGGAAGCTAACCCTTAACAACTCAATAACTGCGCTGGCGGAATAGACGCGTCGGTGTATGGTTGTGGCAAAGTAGACGCTAGTGGCGATGCCCTACCTCCTGTCGAAACGACCCGTTTAGTTTCGACCTTTGCATAGAGGGGAGCTTGAAAAGCGGGAAGCCAGAGCTAATGAGGGCTATGAAACAGGCTCACTCCCAGGTGACAGAGCGGAAATCCTGGGGCGCAGTTATAAATACGGGCCGATGGCGGAATTTGGCATACGCGCTAGTCTTAGGAACTAGATTTTGAAGGTTCGAATCCTTCTCGGCCTACCAACGTCCGAGCGTAGCTCAACTGGCAGAGCGTCAGCCTTCCAAGCTGAATGTTGCGGGTTCGAGGCCCGCCGCTTGGTTTCAAACACAAGACGCTCCGTTTAGCTGCACGGAGGATAAAATACGCAGCGGCTAGCCTGGCCTGGGCATGCCAGTAAACTGCCCACTTAACAACACAGATCACCAGTGGTGTAAGAGAGGCACTAGGAAACTGAGCGGTCAAAGGTGTAACTACACGCTGACCCTGAAATGACAGGGCGAACCCGATAAGAGTAGGTTTGCGGCGGCGCTGACGTAGTATTGGTAGCCGTGGAACGGAAAGCTCTAAGCGGCTTAGTTAAGTCCCGCGAAACAGACCGCGTTCCTGGGAGAATGGCCCAGGACTGGTGATTACAGAACCGGAAGGATGGCAGAGTCAAGTTTATTGCGCTGCCCTGCTAAGGCAGAGGGGCTTCGGCCCTCACAGGTTCAAATCCTGTTCCTTCCGCCACGCGGTAGGTGTCCGGTTGGTCGAGGAAGCTGTCTTGAAAACAGTGGGCCTTAACGGGTTTGGGGGTTCGATTCCCTCACCTACCGCCAATCGTGATACAATGCGATTGCCCCGTAGCAAGGGAGTTCGGCTAATCGGCTCTGCCCCTTCTAGCCGATGCAGAATAGCTAGCCGATCTTCGGGGCACTTCTTCATCACACGGCCCTTGCATCTACTCACATCTACCTCCGCAGGGGCCGTGTGTTACAATAGCGACCTACGATAAAAGAAAAGTGTCGGCGTCAGCAATGGACTGACCCGACACATGGCATCGGAAGAAAGGAACAAACACCGATGCAGAACAATCGTAACACACCCTCACCGCGACCTACACGCCGTCCGTCTCTGCCTTCTGTCGAATATTCCCCTTGGCCTTTTGACGACCGGCGTCACACTATTCGCTTATTACCCCATGGTTGCGGTTCCCTGTCCTATCACCTACGTGTCCTAGACGGTGGCCCGCTCTGTAACCGTTGTTACCCGTACTACTGGAAGCCGATACCCAAGATTCCTCTACAGGGCACGACGAAGGCCGAGCGCGATCAGATGAAGACGAACGCTGAACGGTTATTAGCAGGAACGAAGCACCTGAAGGAAAAGAAAGGACGGAAGTAGATGTCAGTTAAGTTGAAGGTGAAAGACGGGTACGTACTACCGAAGGCGACGCAGAAGGTGATCGAATCGTCGCTGACGGACATGAAGACAACCTCTAGCCGTGAACAGAGGGCACTAGAGGCGGGGTGGGAACCGTTCCATCCGAGCCACAACTTATTGATGGGCGTCATTGATCCCGTTAGTTGGATGTCGGTGGTCAAGGGGCACTTACAAGTTGCTGCGGTGTGTCTGGTGATAGCGATGGCGCTCGGTGCGCTCGGAGGATGGCTATCGTGACCAAACACGGTAACGTTCATGAGGATGCCACGGTGAAATATTTCCGTGGCGCGGCATGGGACTTACACGAAGACCTTCTTCAAGTAATCCGTGACGGGGAACCGGTAGCGTAGAGCTAATATGCAGGACTGCCGGACGCAGCGTAACGAAGTACTACGAAGTTGCGCTATGGCGGGAAGGGTCGAACGTGGATCGGAACCGTCGCGTTGGGAAGAACGACAGCGGCAGATTGCTGGCAGGGGTAGCTGGCACCGAAGGGAGTGAATATGAGCTTAGGCGAAATAAGGGACGTTGTAACGAAAGCAATGCAGGAAACACGGGCTAACTATCACGTGACGCTCGGAGAGATGATCGATAAGCTAGAAGGCTTGCCACAAGACGCGCCGATCACGTTCGATTTCAACTCGGAGTACGTAGGGCACGGTTATAGCTACCGTGGCTACTATGAAGACTTCGCGCTTGACTCCAAGGAAGAACCTCGGTCTGTCGGCCATCTTCTCTCGGTGTGTAAGGGTGCCGTAGGGCGAAAATATCAGGGATGGAAGGGTGGATACTACCGGATGCACCGGAATACGCCTCTGTGGGCCGCTGAACAGGGCCAGACGGGACGGGCGATCATGGGGTTAGGTGTCAGTCGGGGCGGGACGACGTGGCAGCTAGTCACGAAGGAAATTCCCGAATGAAGAAGCTATTAATCGTTCTGGTGACGACGGTGATCTTCGCGGTCGGGTGTGGGAGACCGGTTTATGAAGATAAGCATTGGCATCTAGATAGAAGTCCTCATACTGGATATTGTTACGAGGTTATTGACTACGGTTACCAGCTTGCATTGTCAAAAGTAGAGGATCACTGGTGTGAGTAACTTCAACGAACTCGAAGCCTACCGTCAGATGTACCGTATCCGAAAGGTCGAGGAAGCGATAATCGAGCGGTATCCAGCCGGACAGATGAAAACTCCTGTACACCTCAGCGTCGGCCAGGAGGCGGCGGCGGTCGGAACGATGATGGCATTGCCGGAGGGAAGCCTTGTCTACGCATCGCACAGGTCACACGCGCCCTATCTTGCAAAGGGCGGTAGTCTTGACGCTATGGTTGCCGAGCTATACGGGAAACCGGACGGTTGTACTGGCGGCTATGGTGGTTCTATGTATCTTACTGATCCACGTTGCGGCTTCATGGGATCGTTTGCGGTCGTCGGGGATTGTGTCAGCGTTGCAGTTGGCGCGGCGCTGGCCCTTCAGCGCCAGAAATCCCAGGCGGTTGCTGTAGCCTACTTCGGCGACTCTGTTCCTGAGACGGGCCAGTTTTGGGAAGCACTGAACCTAGCGGCGCTCTGGAAGCTGCCGATCCTGTTCGTGATGGAGGATAACGGGTATGCAACACAGACGGCGTTGAAGTACCGGCAGGGGTCAAAATTTCCATCAAAACCTTTTCGTGAGAAGGTTTTAGACCGTTATGCAGATGGCTGTGAGGCGGTATTCAGGACTGTAAATAGTTCATTAGCCATTGAACGACCTGCCTTCGTCTCAATCTTCACCTATCGGTATAAGGCACACGTTGGTATGGAAGACGATTGGGACATGGGATACCGGTCGCTCGAAGATGAAGGGCAGTGGCATATGGACCGCGATCCCGTTGACCTACTCGGTGCTAAGATCGAAGGTGAACACGGTCAACACGCGATGAAGAAGATATGGTCTGCGGTCAACACCGAGGTCAGGGAAGCGTTCGAGAAGGTGGGAGACAGATCGTGAGTAGATGGCGAAAAAGCCGGAGGACGACAGGCTTTCGGTTATGGACATGGCAGTCGGATGTGCAATATGGCTTTTCGTCTTCGTCCCGATGGGGATTGTCTTATTTCTGTTTTGGATATGGTTTTTGATGGTACTGGTCGAAGTGATAGTCTCAGTAGTGAAGTAGATGCCTAAGTATTGTGAGAATGTGCCTCTATTTACAGGGTTACGTTACTTATCGAAATGTAGTGGCAGAGTTACGTGTACCTTTGCCTTTCACCTTCACGAATGGAATATCAGTTTGATTGTCTATGTTTGCTCCAGTTGTGCAGAGTGGTTAGAAGTGGGTTGCTTCATTCACGGCTATCTATGGGCTGCGGATACCCCTTCAGGCTTTCGAGGATCGCCGTACAGCCACGTAAAGGACTAGCCTAGTGTCTACCGTCACTTATGCCCAGGAAATCGCCTCTACGACTGTCCGGTTAATGGACGATGATGAATCTGTTATCGTTCTCGGTGAAGGTGTCGCCGATCCGAAGGGTATATTCGGAACAACGAAGGCGGCACACGAAAAGTATCCTGATCGCGTCTACGAGACACCATTGTCTGAAAACCTGCTAACCGGAGCGTTGGCGGGGATGGCGTCGAACGGGTTACGTCCCATATATGTCCACGCTAGGGCCGAGTTCTCATTGCTGGCCTTCGAGCATATGGTAAACACGATTGCAAAATGGCCGTGGCTTCATGGCGGCCAGAACTTGCCGATCATCATACGGATGCTGGTCGGTCGTGGATGGGGGCAAGGCCCAACTCACAGCCAATCGTTCCACGGATGGCTACAGTCGGTTCCTGGGCTGAACGTGTACTATCCGGTGTTCGCTCATACGGTTCAGTGGTTCTTTAGAAAATCATGTCTCGAAGGAAAGCCGTCGATCATAATCGAGCCTCGCCGGATGTATCAATACTCAAAAGCGTTATGGGATTACGGTATTCGGAAACCTCCACGTAGCCCGAAGATTGTCTTCACGACACTAGGTGATTGTGTTTTAGAAGCAATGGCGGCGGCAAACGCGATGAACGATTCTGGTGTTCATGCTACTGTTAACCCTGTCGAAGAACTCCTTCACTGGTATCCGCCTTCTTTACATGGACATAATGTTCCCATCGTTGTTGTAGATACCGCCCACGGCCAAGCGGACTGGCTAGTTTCGAATCTGTCCCAGGCCGGATACAGCGTAGGGCTAGTACAGCCACCGAATACGCCGTGCCCTACCGCTGAACATCTCGAACGACAGTGGTATCCGACAGCGGCGCGTATCTGGCATAAGGCCGCTGACATGCTCGGCCTTCCACATCAGACGGTTCAACTGGACGATGATGTTCTTCCTGTGAGGGATGGACGGATCGAGGCGTTTTGATGATCCAATGGTTGAAGAAGTTGTTTACCGAGACGCCGGAAGAAAAACGAAAACGTCAAGTTAAACAACACATGATGGTTCATCACTTCGTCCTCGATGGGTACACCGGCGTCGGGTACGGATATGGTCACTACGAGTTCTGTAACTGTGAGGATATATGACATACGATCCACGACCGTCTAAGGAATGGCTAGCGATGTCCGACGAAGATCGCCGCGTCTTAGTTGATGTGAACATGGGCGTCGTATCGAAGGCACGTATCGCTCTGTGGTGGGAAGTCGTCAGGGCTGATAGACGCGGACGTATAACCCTGCGATGTGTAAAGCCTGATCTGTCGATAGCTGAACGCGGATCGGCGCTTCTGGAAGTTGAAAGGCTTCTTCGTACAATGTGGCCGTGGATTGAGGTATTCTTAGAACCGACCGGCGACATGAACGCCTTACGGGTACGATTACGGGGCGTGAAGGTCTAATGCCCTGTTGGATGTGGATAGTGATAGGTTCAGGCGTCGGAGTTGCCTTTGCCTTTATAATTTTCGTATGGGCGTTGATACGGCTAGCGTGGGACGTTTGGACACACAGTTAAGGGGCGTGAAGGTATGAGAAGGAAATCAGAATGTTCTATATGTCACCGTCAAGTTGAATTCTCTGCACCGTGGATGCGTGTAATGGTTGGAACCACCGGAACTGCTACAAGTTATAATCAGCCGTCCGTATCCCTACCGAAAAATTGGTTTCGTTATGGTGATGGGTTAGTTTCGTGTGAGTTACACGTCGTCACAATTTCATCAAAGGGAATAAATGTTTCCGATGCACACACCGCATGAACAGGCTTCCGTTGCGGAAGAACATCAACAGATGATCCTAGACGGGACAAAAATAGCGTACCACTATGATCGGCTTCGCCAGTGGGAGAACGGGGAACGCATCGCGCCGATCACAATCGACATGGCGCTGACAAGGAAGTGTGACGCGGCCTGTTCGTTCTGCTACGCGATGCTACAGGCTAACGAAGAACATGAGATAACGAAGGACGTGATCGATGGATTCTTGGAAGACAGCGCGGAGATGGGTGTTAGGGGGATTTCGCTGGTTTCGGACGGAGAATCGCTACTCAATCCTATCTACACACACACAATTCAACGCGGGGCGGAACTCGGTATCAGTATGGCCTCTGGCACTAACGGTAGAATGTTAACCGAAGAATCGCTTTCGGCTGTCCTTCCCCACCTCACATACCTAAGATTCAATGTCAGCGCCGGAACACCTGAGCGCTACGAAGACATCATGGCGTTCAACCAACGGGCATGGGAACGGGTGACGAAGAACATTCGCTTCGCTACGATGTACAAGTCCGTACACGACTTGCCGGTTACTATTGGCATACAGATGGTGCTAATGCCCCAGGACGCCGATCAGATCATACCGTTCGCCAAGCTCGGAAAGGAACTAAACGTTGACTACGCCATCATCAAACATTGCAGCGATGATGAAGACGGTTCCCTCGGCGTGGATTACGAAGGCTACGAATCACTGTATCCGTTGCTGAAAGAAGCTGAGGGATACTCGACGGACACGTACAAGGTCGTGGTGAAGTGGAACAAGATCGGAGTTGGAAATAATCGAGACTATAGCCGCTGCTATGGCCCACCATTCCTAATACAAATGAGCGGGACGGGGCTTGTCGCGCCCTGTGGGATGCTTTTCAACTCGAAATTCGCCAAATTTCACATCGGGAACATTGTTGAACAGCGATGGATGGACATATGGAAGTCTGACCGATATTGGGAAGTCATGGACTATCTACGGTCTGACAACTTCGACGCTAAGCGTATGTGTGGACAATTATGTATCCAAGACCTAACGAACCGTGCGCTCAACAATCACGTTAATCGTGGACAGAAGATAGTACCTTCATCCGGTCCCGACCCACTCCATGTGAACTTTGTCTGATGAAGGTCTGGATTGTCGAGTCGTCGGATTGGGACGTGACTTCGGTACTCGGCGTGTACAAGTCGCTCGAAGCTGCCCGTGACGATCACGACAAGGGTGATATGTGCAAGATGTGTAAGTTCGAAAAGCTCATGGGGATGAAGTCAGCAACCGAGATACGTCAGACACCGGTCGAAGACGACGGTCGTCCAGTTGGACCGGCTAGGAAGCGCCGGAAGAAGGACAAGGTGCGATACTGTATCGTCACCTATGAGACTTGGCGCGGGAATGACTTTCGCATGACCGTGCCGTTAATACGGGCTAGGCGCGGGACAGGAATCGGGTTGTTCAAGGATGTGAAGGACATCGACGGTTTGCCAGATGGCTACACACGGGACGGAGTGAAGGCAAGAGCGAAAGAACTCGGAGTGAGGATATTCTGATGAAGGCGTGGCTAGTAACAGAAGATACTTTCGATCCATCTACGTACTCTTGGAGCGAGATGGCTGTCAGCGCGTTCGTGGCCGAGAGTGATGCCGTTCAATATGTTTCCGAAAAGGGAGAATCTTTTCACTACGACGAGATCGAACTTCACCTTGGCGAAAACCGGAAGATCGTGACGGTAACGAAGAAACGTGCGGAGTTTTCGACTAACGTCTTGCTCGACAGTCCCGACGATGCGGACTATATCGAGATGGGACGGTTTTCATAAGGCGTGTTGGTCTAACGGTTAAGATACGGCGCTGTCAATGCCGAGACAGGGGTTCGACTCCCCTACGTGCCGCCATCCGTGGCCCTGTAGCCCAATCAGGCAGAGGCACCGGACTTAAAATTCGGAAAGTGTCGGTTCGAGTCCGACCAGGGCTATTACAACGGGCCTATAGCTTAGCGACAAAAGCGGCGCTCTCATAAAGCGAAGATCGTAGGTTTGAGTCCTACTAGGCCCACTCATACTCATGTGGTGTAACGGTAGCATTACAGGTTGTTACCCTGTCGGTGAAGGTTCAAATCCTTCCGTGAGTGCCATACAGCCCCGTGGTGTATTGGTAGCACGTCGGTCTTTGAAACCGGAGGGCTAGGTTCAACTCCTAGCGGGGTTGCCACAACTGAGAGGAACAATGTCTAAGACTCACCGCGACAACTCAGCCGCCCGTCGTAAGCGGGGTTCTTCGGCAACAGTTAAACGTAATCGTCGTAGGAGCCTGAAAAAGATTCCGTGTAACATCTGCGGTGTGAAGTCTCGGCCTTCCAAGGTCAGAGCCGGTCTCTGTCCAGATTGCATAAAAATATGAAGAAAACCATAGTAATGTGCCACGGCGTCTTTGATGTACTGACGCCTGGGCACGTCGATCACCTAGTCGCTGCGAAGTTGGCCGGAGGGGAGAACGCCGAGCTAGTAGTCAGCGTTACGGCAGACGAATTCGTGAACAAAGGCCCAGGACGCCCCGTTCACAACGTTCGGGAACGTGCTAGGGCGCTGACGGCGCTTCGTGTCGTAGACCGGACGATCATCAACATGGAGGCCGACGCCGCACAGCTAATCGAGTATGTAGTGAAGCCGGACATCTACGCGAAAGGCTATGACTACGTAGAAGACGGCGATCTTGCAGGGAACCTCGACAGAGAACGTGAGGCGGTCGAACGGATAGGCGGGAAGATAGTCTTCACCGAGACGGAGATACGGTCAACTACACGATATCTGAACAATGCTGCCCCGCCGCTTCCTGAAGAAACGATGGAGTGGTTGCGGGGATTCCGTGAGCGGTATAGCGAAGAAGATGTTCGTCGGTGGCTCGACAAGGCAAGCAAGGTAAGGGTTGCCAGTGCTGGTGAACACATCATTGATGAATATGTGACGGTTAAGCCGATGGGTAGATCGGCTAAGGATTCAATCGTTGCATGGACGGCAGAGGGATCAAACGAATGGGCTGGAGGTATAGTAAGCGTTCAGAAACATACGTTAGCTGTAGCCGATTCGTCCGCTGGCTATGTAATGCCTCGACAGGTACTACTACGTAAACGGCGGTATGTCGAACAGCCATTTGTGAACAAAGTCTTCGCTATCTACGAAATCGAGTCACAGTTAAACGGGAATGAGGTTGAATATCAGTTTGAACACGATCTTCTAACTGTCGTTGACTATGGGCATGGGTTGTTTGATGTTATCTCTATTCCAACGCTTACCCCTCCATTTCTTGCCCTGACCGTTCAGGCGAACTCTATGAATTGGGGCATGAACACCCTTCGGAAGTGGACGAAACTAACGAATGTTAACTATGTCGTTCTGGACGAAGCCGAAGCACGGCTAAACTTCCAAGACGATCACAGCGATCCCGAAACGTTACTTGGAATGATGATTCGTGATGCTCTCGCCAGTGTTGGCGCTATTACCCTCGGTCACAACGGGTGCGTCATAGCTGACGACGACGTTGACCGGTGGGAACGGATACCGGCCTTTGCGACGAAGGTCGTTGATCGGATCGGTGCGGGGGATGCTTTCTTAGCTGTGACGGCCCCTCTAGCCGCTGTCGGTGCGCCTCCGGCTGTGATAGGATTCGTAGGAAACATAGCCGGTGCGATCCAAGTCGGACGGATCGGCAACAGTAAGCCCGTCGAACGAAAGGAACTTCGACAGTGGGTTCACACACTTCTGACGCTGTAGACG
>JAAXHR010000408.1 GCA_012270805.1 Dehalococcoidia bacterium | reverse complement strand
GAACATTGACTCTCGACCAGCTCTTACACAGCTATGTCGCGAAAGACGACCCATCGTTCCTTGTCTACGGATACGAGAAGATCACCGCGGACTTTGTGGCGCTGCAGGAATATCGGGTCGAGAGTCCGAAGGTCATGTTTATCGGAGGCGGCGGATACACGATGCCTCGGCTCATCGAGCATCGCTATCGGGACTGGGAAGTCGAAGTAGTCGAGATCGATCCGGTCGTCACTCAAATCGCCCACGAGTACCTTTGGCTGCCGTTGAACACAAACATTGTCAGCTATCACGAAGATGCGCGGATGAAGGCACGGGAACTCCCGAAGGGTACCTACGACATGGTTGTGGGCGATGCCTTTAACGACTTCTCGGTCCCGTATCAACTCACGACCCACGAATTCAATCAACAGGTCAAGGAACTACTTAACCCGAGCGGGATCTACATCGTCAACATTGTCGACAACATCGAAATCGGCCAATTTTTGCGCGCTTACGTCAACACTATGCAGCACACGTTCGATTACGTATATGTGCTGAGGGACGACGATCTATGGGAACAAGACGAGCGACCCAACGTCACCTACGTCGTCGTCGGCTCGTCGACGCCGATATCCTTTGAGGACTTGGTGGAGGCTAATGAAGCCGTTGGATGGCACGAACCGATCACTCGCTTCATGCCTGACGATGTTTATCTGCGCTGGTTCCACAAGGAAGACCCAATTATGCTCACCGACGGCTTTGTACCGGTGGATCAGATGCTCGCTCCCGTGTTTCTGCACAGCCGATAGCGGCAGGAAAGACGGCGGTTTAGGCTTCCGCTTCGAATATCTCGCCGAGCGCATCGTCGGTCTTGCCGAACATCACGCGCTCGTCCCCTGGCGTCGCGTGATCGTAACCGAGCAAGTGAAGTGTTCCGTGGATCGCCAGCATCGCCAACTCATGTTCGAATGGCAGTTGTTTCTCCAAGGCTTGGCGTTGGGCCTGCGGTACTGAAATCGCGATGTCACCGATTTGCTTCATGAACGAATCGTTGTCTAACGGCGGGAACTCTATTCCGGTGTCTGCCGAGAAAGCAAGCACATCGGTTACGTGATCTTCGCCCGCGAACTCGCGGTTGAGCGTCTGCAATCGTTCGTCACCAGTCAACAAAACCGCAACCGACACGGATTTTTCTTCAACGAACCCTTCCCGGCGAAGGATTGTTTCAACAGCTTGCTGCACCAAACTGATATTGGCGGCTGAAACGGTGGCTGCCCTCGAATCAATCTCCAC
>JAAXHR010000076.1 GCA_012270805.1 Dehalococcoidia bacterium | reverse complement strand
TAAGAGCTGGTCGAGAGTCAATGTTCGGACAGTTTGATCCTGGATGGTACGCTCGCGGACTTTGATGCAGAAGTAGTTGCTCTCCTCATCGCAATCGGAATCGACCCATTCGTTGATCCCGTCATAGGTGAAGCTGAAGAACACGGCAATCACCGCGACCAACACGGGCAACACGTTCGGCAACTTGCCTCGAATTTTCCATAGATCGCCGAACATCAGCGCCATCGCGAATAACGCGATCGCCACCGCCAAGACTATCGGGCGAGTGCCGATCCATTGAATGAGGACAAATCCAGTCAGGAAAACGCCGAGAATCGAACCAGCCGTTGAGACAGCGTAAAACCTGCCCACGATGTCGCCAGTTCTCGATAGTTCCTGTAGTTGCAACTTGATTACTATCGGCGTCACCATCCCCAAAATCAAGCTGACTGGGAGGAACAGAACCGCGGTCAGTGTCACTATGCGCGGTAGCAGCGGCAAATCGCTCACAACATCGCCGGCAATGGATATCAGCGGCAATATGACGACTGTAAAAGCACCAGAAACGAACAGTATCAAACCGAGCGTCTGGCGCGACGGATACTTGTCAGCGACTAGCCCACCGATGTAGTTGCCGACGCTGATGCCAGCGAGAACGACGCCGATGATGCTTGTCCACGTGTACAACGAAACGCCGATAACCGGCGCGAGGATGCGACCTGCAACGATTTCTAAGATCAGCGTGCAAGCACTCGCGACAAAGACGATGAGATAAGGAACGACTGATGTAATCGGCGCGAGACGGTCTCTCATATTCGCTCCTATCTATCCTCAACAGCAAGTCGCCACAGGGCTGTTCGGTTCTTCCACCTCGAGTCTCTGCTGGCAGGGATTAAGGATACTCGGATTTAGTGAAGCCGGGAATCGCATCGTAGACAAAGGCCAGTATTGCGGTTGCGAGCGTCGCATCAGCCGTTCAAACGTCTCGGAACGCGTCGAAAAAAGTCAACACACGCTCTGCGAAGCGCTCGGGGTAAGAGTTGTGCATACCGTGTCCCGAGTCGTCCCACTTCTCGTATTCTGCATTCGGCAACAACCCCATCGCTTTCTCGGCCTCATCATCGAACAACGCAGAGCCCAGCGACGGTTCGGCTTGCAGAAGGAGGGAGGGTGCTTGAGCGAGTTGAAGCAAATCTTCCGATCGCCAATTGGCTCTCGCTCTGCCACTCAGAGTCGATCGGAATACATCAGGATCCATAGCCAACAGCTTTTCAGCACGGTCGTGGCAACGGACATCATCATATTCCGGGTTGGTTTCCTTAATGTGGGTGAGAACCGTGGCGAAATCCGGATTGGTATCCAAGACGTCGAGGGTCGCTGTGAAACTGAGGCGGAACTGGTTGCCCTCCCATCGTTGGTGAACAAAGAGCGGAGGATCTTCGTAGATGGCGGCACGCACCAGATCTGTCCGTTCTGCATTTAGCCCCAACGCCGTTACTCCGCCGAGAGAGTGTCCGACTACAAACGCTGGTTGCCCGATGACGCGTTCGATTAGTTCGGCTTGATCCAGTGCGTATTGACGCCAATGGTAACCATTGGTCACCCATGAAGACTTGCCGTGACCGCGAAGGTCGACCGCGTAGACGTGCCAATCAGAAGTAAAACAGGGAGAAACCGAGTCCCAGTCCTGCCAGCGACCACTAATACCATGTATCAACAGCATCGGCGGCCCGTTTTGGGGGCCTTCAGCATAGTTGATGTGACGGTCGTCGAGTTGCAGTGTTGACTCGCGCATAGTTTCGGTGCTAGCTGATCTCATGAGTACGCGTCGATGCTCATTCTTTGAATACGACCTAAAGAATGATATCTCTCAGTCGAGCGAGCAGGACCGTTGGCGAAAATTCACGTTTAGATGCCAAGTCAACGCGGCAATTACATACGAAACCGAATTAATCGGCAATTCAGTCAACTGCTACTACGTCGCCTTGCCGGAAGTGATCTAATGCATCCTCGTTAACTTCGATGCCGAGCCCGGGCGCATTCGGAACATCGATGTAACCGTCGGTCTGGCTGAAGTACGGGTCAGTCAACGCCTCTCTCACCGGGTGAGATGTCTGATCGAATTCTGTAACCGGCTCGTTGACGAACGGCTCTTTGGGATGTGCTGGCGGCGCTTGAGATATTGTCGCAAGCGTGTGGAGTATGGCTGCGAGACTGATGTGGGTGTTGAAGAAGTGCGGGAAAAACCGGACGTTGAACGCCTCGGCCATATCCGCGCACAGCTTGAGTTCGGATATACCACCGACATTTACGACCTCGGGTTGGATGATGTCGAATATCCGTCGTCCCAGCAGATGCGCAACATCGCGACGGGTGCTCGCCGATTCGCCACCGGCTGTCGGCACCGGCGACCTGGAAGTGACCAACAGGTTGTCTTCCAACGATCGCGAGCCGGTCGGCTCTTCAAACCACGTGACATCGAAATCCGCAATCCGACGTGCCATCGAAATCGCCGTCATCGGGTCGTACGCCTCATTAGCGTCGACCATGATCCGAACACCGTCGCCGACTTTGCGACGCAGAGCTCCAACGCGGTCAACATCTTCCGCAAACGTGAAGCCGCCGATCTTCATCTTCATCCCGGGAAAACCTGCCTCAGCGTATCCTTGTGCTTCGTCAAGGAAACCTGACCACGTGGGATCGGCGAGATCGGCCTCGGTGTAGAAAAGGCCGGTTGCGTAGGTAGAGACGCGATCGCGAACCTTTCCACCCAGCAGTTCGTAAACCGGCACGCCTCTGGACTTGCCTACCAGGTCCTGCAAGGCGATATCGATCGCGCTGGCAGTCTTAGATGCCAGGCCGCCGTATCCACCACTTTGATAACGCGGGTTGATGATCGATTGCCAGATGCTGCCGAAATGTTCGGGATTCTTTCCAATCAATGCCGTGGCTATCTCGGCGATTGCTCGGGCATCTCCACCAGTTTCTCCCCAACCGTACGTTCCGTCGTCAGCGATGACACGCACTGCGACTGTTCCCCGATGCGTTTTCCATTGCATCGATGACTTGTAAGGTGCTGCGACCCTGCCGTTAAGTTGGTGAAGCTCGATGCGCTCGATCTTCATGGTAAGGCTCGTTTCCTTCCTTCGATACAGACGCGATAAGCGTAAAACCGCATCGCTATCCAAGCTGTTGCAGCTATCGTACGCTACATTGTTTGAGGCGTTCAGCCAATGTTGAATTGAATCGCAACGCTAAAATACGGTCAGCGAACTTCAATCTTTAGCGAGGCAATTATGGCACCACAGTCGAGCGGAGGTAATTCTTCCAAAAACCGCGGGGTCTTCTCAATACCGGTAACCCCGTTCAACGAGGACGGTAGCGTCGACTACGATTCGTTGCGACGGTGCGTCTCGTATTGCGTCGAAGCCGGCGCGCACGGCATCGTTCTGCCCGTAAACGCAAGTGAGGGGCCGAGATTGACCGACGAAGAACGCGACGAGGTCCTGCGGGTAGGAGTTGCCACAGTCGGCGGCGCGGTGCCAGTTGTCGCCGGCGCGAGCGGTATATCGATCGAGCACTGCATTGAACGAGCACGAGTCGCCGTTGAGTGCGGCGCCGACTCGATCATCGCGATGCCTGCCAATGGAATGGGTGGCGGACAGGAGACGATCGATCTCTACGGAGCGTTGTGGGAGGCGACCAGTTTGCCTGTTTGGCTCCAGAACAACAAACCGCCAACAGGCCCGACCATCCCGACACCAACGATCATCCGAATCATTGAAGAGATCCCGGGCGCACGACTGCTTAAAGAAGAGAGTTTGTTGCCGGGAAACGTGATGACCGCGGTGTTGGATGCATGCGGCGACAAAGTCGAATCGATCATGGGTGGCATGGGCGGACGGTTCCTCTTAGCCGAGTATCGCCGCGGCGGTGCCGGGACCATGCCGGCTGGTCACATCACAGAGGCCCACGTCGCAGTCTGGGATGCGCTAGAAGCGGGCGGAGTCGACGAAAACGGTCAGCAAGTGGTTACGGATGAAGCGCGAGCATTGTTCAACCGAATTCTTCCATCGCTGAACTTCGAGTTCTTCTTCGGCGTGACGACGTATAAGCAGGCGTTCTGGCGAAGGGGCATCATCAAGACACCAGTGACCCGCCAACCCGGTTCGAAACCCTTTGACCGTTACGATGGCGAAGAGTTGGACAAGATTCTGGATGAGATCTCGGACTTGCTCACCTGGCGTGGATGAGACGGTAGGCCACGGTGCCAATCGAAGATGGAACCACCTTCAAGTGTTACGGCGACCAACAGCCTTAAAAACTGAGTACCCGACGATAAAAATGACGATACCCAACACGAATAAAAGAGCCAGTCCGATCTGATTTGGAGCTAGACCACCAGTAACCGGTAGCTCAACGACGCGTACTTCCACCTTGATGACCGGCGTCGGCGGCAACGGCCCCGGCGCGCCCTCTAAACCAACTGCCAGGATGATCGGCACCGTGCCGATGTTGCCGCAAACCTTTAAACCCGCTCCTGCGATTCTCGTTCCCGAATTCAAGACCGTTTGAGTCGAGCCCTCAAAGTCGGTCGCTATCACGGCTATCGAATCAATGTTTGCGAAGAAATGCGGAGGTATCGGCAAACATGCTATCGGCGGGTTTCGGAATCTGAAGCTTGGCGAAGGCCTCAATCCGTTCTCATCGACGGCATCGATCTCGTAGTAGCTCCCCCCAAGCGTGTATCTGTGATACGTCAAACCGGCATTCGACGCTTCGCCGCCTTTGGACATACGCACGCCAACGATGGATGCGCTGGGCACATCCCCAGGCTCTGCGATGAACGAGTAATCGTCGCCGACGATCGATCCGCCACCTTCCGGCGTGAACACTTCATAAAGATTGCCGTCCGTATCTGACAGGATTGCCGGGATCGGGCCCGGCGGGTCGACGGGTGCCGGATCCGCTGCACGAGCGTCGTCGTAGATCAAAGTGACAGTAACGAACGTGGTGATTGCCACAATCGTCGATACGATTCGAAGCCGCTTAGGGATAGTTGAAGTGATGTTGCTGAGATTTCGCATGGAAGCTGCGGAATTTCGATAGATTTCTGTGCCGATCAAGAAAATCGACATCTGTCGCCTTTTCAATTGGTCAGATTCTAATGCGAAAACCAACAACTGACCGCAGATGCTCTTGGGTCTGCTGCATTCCGAATCTCGTTTCCAAACACGTTTCGCCTAAACGTATTTCGTGAGGCTGTTCGTTACGTGTAAACTGAAAAACACGAAACAACCGTTGATTCGTCAAGCGGTACCTGCAACAGGAAATGGCGAACACTCAAACACTCGTCCCTCAACCCTCGAAATCTACGAGGCCTTCAACTCGGAACGGGTATCAGCGTTCGCTCACAAATCTGATGAAGGAGGTGCATGGGTACCTCCCTCCGGACGAGATCGAGTTCATCAAGGCCGCGTACGAGTACGCGTACCTGGCTCACGACGGTCAGACGCGGAAGTCGGGCGAGCCGTTCATCATCCACCCCATCAGCGTCTCATTGCGTCTCGCTCAATTGGCGTTGCCGTCCGATTTGATCGCCGCCGCACTGCTCCACGACACCGTTGAGGACTGCGGCATCGAGGTGGATGACATCCGCAAAGAGTTCGGCGACAGCGTGGCACTTCTCGTTGATGGCGTCACAAAGCTGAAGCAAATCGAGTTGGCCGCTTCGAGCGGTGGTTCGAGGCAGCGACGCCACTACGAGGACCGCAAACAGGAGCGGATCGAAAGCCTGCGAAAGATGTTTGTAACCGCCGGTGAAGACCGCAGAGTTCTGCTGATCAAACTTGCCGACCGTATGCACAACATCGAGACGTTGCGCTACCTGAACGCGGAACAGCAGGAGCGCATCGCCCGCGAGACCATGGATATTTATGCTCCGTTGGCCGATAGGCTGGGCATGAACGATTGGAAGTGGCGTCTCGAAGACAGAGCGTTTTACTACCTCGATCACAAGGAGTACCGCACGATTTCGGGTCTCGTGAAGCGCAAGCGGCGTGAACGTGAGGCCTACACGAGCCGGGCCGTCAAGATTCTTCAAGAAGCGATCATCAACCGGAACGACATCGAGGCATCGATAACCGGGCGTGCCAAACATCTCTTCAGCATCGCGCGTAAGAAGAATCGCTACGAGGAACTAGGTCGAACATTTGACGAGATCCACGACTTGATCGCGTTGCGGGTGATAACGGAAAGCACCGCAGATTGCTACAACGCCCTAGGTGTTGTACACGGCTTATGGCCGATGATCGAGGGCACTTTCGACGATTACATATCGAAACCTAAGTCCAATGGCTACAGCTCGTTGCACACGACCGTCCTAGGCCCCGACAACACGCCCCTGGAAGTGCAGATCCGATCACGTGGCATGCACGAAGTCGCCGAGCAGGGATTCGCCGCACACTGGGCCTACAAGCAAGGCGGAAACAACGAAGGCGGCAAGGATTCTTCCGACCGTACGATGTCTTGGCTAAAAGACATGTTGTCGCTCACCGGCGATGCGGACGATACCGATGAATTCATCGATCACGTAGACGAATCGCTAAGCACAGACCGAATCCAAGTCTTCACGCCGGCGGGCGATGTGATCGAACTTCCGCCCGGTGCCACGCCTTTGGATTTCGCGTACCGGATTCACACCGAATTGGGACACAGCACCGTCGGCGCAGTGGTCAACGGCAAAATGGTGCCGCTGAACACCGGTCTGATGCCAGGCGATGTTGTAGAGATACGAAAAGCGCGCACTCCACGCGGTCCGAGTCTTGATTGGCAGGACACTGAAAAAGGTTATTTGGTAACCAACAGCGGACGAGCCAAGGTTCGTCAGTGGTTCAGCCGACAAGCCCGCGAAACTAACCTCCAACAAGGCCGACTACAACTCAAGCGAGTCGTCGACCAACTAAACCGGATGCGACACTCCGTCGACACCGAGGAGATTGCCGATCTCATGGGCTACTCCTCGACCGAAGAGCTGATAACCGATCTTGGCAAGACTCGACAGCAGCCATCGGTGATCGTACGAACGGTCGTTAAGGCGATCGACGATAACCGACCCGAAAACGTCATCGCGGAACAGCTAGCGGCAGGTGAACGAGAGGCCAACAAAAAGGGCGTTACCGATCTCGCAAAAGGCGTGGTCGTGATGGGGTTGCCCGGCATTCAAGTCAACTTTCCGCGCTGCTGCAACCCCGTTTACGGCGACGATATCGTGGGCTACCTGACCCGAGGCCGGGGCGTTTCGGCGCATCGTGACAATTGTCGGAACCTTCGTAACGATATCGATCATGATCGTCTCGTCGAGGTCGCATGGGGTCACATGTCGGGCACATACCCCGCACGCCTGCGAGTCGAAGGTTCGGACCGCATCGGATTGATACACGATCTGTGCGGCGTAATCCGCGATGAACGCATGAATCTTCACAAGATGGCCTCTGGAGAAGACATAGGTCGGGGCAGCACGCAGATCGACTTCACGGTCTACACGAGCGGCTTGGAGCAGTTGGCGCGGCTTTTCGACCGATTGGAAGCGGTCAGAGGCGTATCTTCCGTCATGCGCATCCATTGAAACGCGACCAGATCGTCGCAGTTTAAGCGCTCCTCTTGTAAAATCGGAAGAGTCTGAGCCTCGGATTACGGCTCAATCGATAGTTCGCCACGAAAGGGTTCAAATGCCTGCAGCCAAGTCAATGCGCGTTCAGCGTCGCCGAGCGGAGCGAAACCGATCCGTGCGATCGTTCGTACGGACGCGCGTTACAGCCGCACGCAGCGCAATCGACCAATCACCGTCGGACGAAGCGACAGTCGAGACGCTCAAAAAGGCGATCAGCGCATTGGATGTCGCCACCCGAAAAGGCGTCATTCATCGCAACCAGTCTTCGCGCAAAAAGAGCCGACTGACTAAGCGCCTCAACAAAGCTCTCGCGAGCTGATGCCCCCGAATCAACCAACCCGCCCCTTTCACGAAGTGAAGAGGGCGCGGGAGCAGAGCGACCACGGGCGGCACCAGACACATCACCACCAAAGCGCGCCTGCCGAACATCTGCATACGCATGGCACCGTATCCTACGACGAGCCGCAATCGCGTTACCGATGGCAGATACATCACCCGTTCGAAGATGTCCACCACCGCGCGGCAATCGAAGTTGCACCTTGGTCCGGATTGCTTCCCCGCTGGAGATTCATCGTTCCATCTGACTATAAAGGGTTGGTCAGATGGGGAGTCGGCCCGCCAGGCGCTAACGAGATCAGCCTCGAAGCCGTGCGACGACCTGTACGCCACGGACCAGTGCAACTAACTGACGGCCCAGAGGTCGAATGGCTCGGCGGCCACAACCCCCTCTCCAGCTCGCTGAGCGCATACATCATCATCGACGGCGACCCGCCGCATTACCTAGCCTTCGGCCAATCCGACGACCCTGAAGGTCCACCGACCTCACTCGAAGGCATCTACTTCGCCGCGCACCACGAACCACACCCGCATTAGGTCTGTAGCTACAGGAATTCGAGTCGGTTCTATGGCGAAAAAGGTTAGTTTAAGAATACACAGCAACAAAGATTAGGAGCGCAAAACAATGCCCGGAAGAAACGACGACAACCGCGCAAACCAGATGAACCCCAACAACGACGCCTATTACCAGTCGAGAGGTCTTGACGGACGTCCAGATAACTGGGAACAACGACCAGGAGTAGGAGGCGATTGGTACGACGGCGATGATGACGAATATGATGACTTTCTCGGCCCCAATCTTGGTATGAGACCAGGGAACTAGAGCGGCCGATGACCGCTAAGAAACGATCGCCGTGTGGTGTTTCATTAAAGGTGCGGATGGTTTGTTGGTGATGGACACAGTCACCCATGTTCGGTTGATGCTTTAGACTTTCCCCAGACTTCGGGTCATCAGGGGGAATCCATGACCGAAACGGTCAAATGTGATCTGCGCATCAACGGCGGGCTGCTCCTAAATACGGACACCGCTCGGCTAGAAACTGGCGATGTCGCCATAAAGGGCGACCAGATCATCGCCATCGAAAACGTCCCAGATAACTACATCGCCGATCGCGTGATCGATGCCACTGGACTGGTCGTAACCCCGGGAATCATCGACATCCACACACACGTCGCCGGTAGCCTCCGGCGCTCTTCGCCGTACGTTGAGGACATGATGCAGAATGCCGATACCGCTGGGGTACATTCGGGCGTCACGACCGTCTTGGATGCCGGATCATGCGGCATCGCCAACATCGGTGGACTAGTCAATCACGTCATCCCCAACGCCAAAACCCGCGTTCTCGCACTCCTCAACGTAGGTTCTCTAGGTGTCAACCGCGTCCCGGAAGTAACTTCCGCACTAGACATCGAACATGACGCAGCCGTCGCATCGATCCAATCTCGCAAAGATGTCATAGTCGGCGTGAAAGTCAGAATGGTCTCCCCCGGCATCGCCACTTTCAAGTCCGATTCGCACCTTCCCCCGCAGGCGATGGGGGCCACCACCCGTCACTCTCACCCTTCCAGGGGGAGATTCAGAGGGGGTTCACAGGAGTTGCCAGACCTCGCGCTAGCCGCGAAGGCGATGGCAAATGATGCCGGCGTACGCCTGATGGTCCATATGGGCGACACAACCGGACAATCGGACGAAGCAGCTGCCGCCGCACCGAGAATCCTAGCCGAGTTACTCACAGATGGTGATATCGTCACACACTCATTCACCGGAGCACGAGGCGGTCTCATCGGCGACAACCAGGAACTCCTTCGCGAAGCGATCGACGCTCGCCAGCGCGGCGTAAAGTTCGATATCGGCGTCGGCGGAGGGAACTTCTCATTCGACGCGGCTAAACGCGTTCTCGACGGCGGACTTATCCCCGACACCATCAGTTCCGATGTGACACTCACGAGCCGCTATGCCGGCACAGCATTCTCTCAGATGGACTCCATCGGAAAGGTGATGTCTCTCGGTATCGGGCTTGAAGACGCACTTGTGATGTCCACCCGCAAACCCGCAGCCGTCCTGGGAGCCAAACTTCCCCCACAAGCACAATCCCTTTCCCTCTCAGAGGGACGANNTTTCCCTCCCCCTCTCAGGGGGAGATTCAGAGGGGGTTCCAAACGATAGAGCCATCGAACGCATGCTGGGTTGCATGGCGCCAGGCACCCACGCTGATCTCACACTGCTCCGCGTCCACGAGGGGGAATGGGAATTCATCGACGCTGCTGGGAACATAAACATCGGACCATACGCCTTGGAGCCAGTCTCGTGCATTCGCGCCGGACAAGTCATGCCCATAGACTACGGACCCAGAGAAGGCGGGTGGCTTCCAAACAGATCCACATCTCCCGTTGGTGGGAGAGGGCTAGGGTAAGGGCCGGACCATGAACAACCAAACAATTCTCGACCGCATCGCCGAACTCCCGCGCATCAAACTGGCACGGCTACGCACGCCGTTTGAAGAAGCCGCGAGGTTGCAAGCCGCAATCGCAGAATCGATGGATGCCGACGTCGATGCCGTGCCACGAATCTTCATCAAGCGCGACGACGCCACCGGCTTCGCATTCGGTGGCAACAAGGCGCGACACATGGAATTTCTGTTCGCTCACTTGATAAATCGGGGATTCGACACCGTCGTCAACATCAACCACTACCACTCCAACCAAGCCCGATTCGTCGCCGCGTCCTGCGCCAAAATGAACATGAAGTGCCACATGGTCGCCGTCGACATGGTCGATGCGCCGGTAATCGGCAACCTACTCATCGGTCACCTGACAGGCGCCGAAATCCACCGCGTGCCCGGTGAGTACTCCCGCTCAGTCGCCGAAAAACTGGTCTCTGAGGAGAACGACGCCGGACGCAACGCCACTATTCTCTCCGACAACGATTTCTCCGACATCGCCGGCATGATCGGCTTTTTAGAAACCGGCATCGAACTAGATGCCCAAATCGCTGATTTCCCCTCCCCCACTTGCGGGGGAGGATTCAGGTGGGGGCCCGAAACCCCACTCCGGATGTGGGGCCTAGTCGGACGCTCCATTGCAGGGCTCCGTCTCTACGCCCGCAATACGGGCAAAAACTGGACCGCATCCGCCACCGCATACTCACACACCCAGCCCGATTCCTACGAAGCCGTATACATCGACCGCTCAACTCGCGTCGCTCAACTCCTAGGCCTAGACACCGCACTCGAAGCCGGTGATCTGGACACCATCACCGGATACACCGGATCCGACTACGGCATCCCCACCGAAGGCGTCTTCGAAGCCATCCATCTAGTCGCTAAAACCGAAGGCATCATCCTCGACCCCAACTACACCGGAAAATCAATGTCCGCACTAATCGGCGAAATCCGAGCCGGAAACCTCGATCCCGAAGAACCGGTAATATTCATCCACTCCGGTGGCCTGCCCCAAACCTTCGCCTTCGCCGACCAGCTCTGGAACTGGCAACCCAACTAACGCCCCTTTCACCCTGCGAAAGGGGCGCGAGTGGGCGTAGCCACACGAGCGGGGTATGCCCGAAAGCAAAACCCACGACAAAAACCACACCAATCCGCGGTTCAGACTATGCAAACCCAAACCATCCTCGACCGCATCAACGATCTGCCACGTATCAAGCTGGCGCAGCTGAACACGCCTTTCGAAGAAATGCCCAGGCTTCGTGCCGCCATCGCCGAGTCGATGCACACCAACGCCGATGCCGTTCCTCCGCTATTCATCAAACGCGACGACGCGACCGGGTTCGCATTCGGTGGCAACAAAACCCGACACATGGAGTTCCTGTTCGCACACTTCATCGAGCGCAGCATCGACACCATCGTCAACATAAACCACTACGACTCCAACAATGCCCGACTCGTCGCCGCTGCCTGCGCAAAGACCGGCATGAAGTACCACTGGATCGCCTACGACATGGTTGATGCCCCAGTTATCGGCAATATGCTCATCGCACACCTCGCCGGTGCCGAAATCCACCGTGTACCCGACACAAAAATCGCCCGATCCGTAGCCGAAAAACTCCTCGCCGAAGAAACCGAAAACGGACGAAACGCCACAATCGTTTCCGACAACCCATTCTTCGACATCGCCGGCATGATCGGCTTCCTAGAAACCGCCGCCGAACTAGACACCCAAATCGCTAATTTCCCCTCCCCCGCTTGCGGGGGAGGATTCAGGTGGGACCCCAACACCCCCATCCACATGTGGGGCCTCTGCGGACGCTCCATCGCCGGAATCCGACTATACGCCCGCAACACCGGCAAACCCTGGTCCGCATCCGCAACCGCACAGGAACACCATGCGCCCGACACCTACGAAACAACCTACATCGAACGCTCGACCCGTGTAGCCAATCTACTCGGACTCGACACTGCGCTCGAACCCGGCGACATCACCACCATCATCGGCTACGGCGGCCGATACGGCGTCCCCACCGAAGCCGCTATCGAAGCCATCCACATCGTCGCCAAAACCGANNGGCATCATTCTCGACCCCAACTACACCGGCAAATCGATGTCCGCCCTCATAGGCCAGATCCGAGCACGAAAGCTAGACCCCCAAACCCCGGTGGTCTTCATCCACTCCGGCGGCCAACCCCAAACCTTCGCCTTCGCCGAAGAGTTATGGAATTGGGAACATAAAAGCTAAATTCGCTTATTCCTCACGCGAATCCCCTCTCTCTTGATAGGAGAGAGCCAGGGCGAGGGTGAGCTCCCGATTCAAAACGTTCGGGCAACCCGCCCAAAAACCCTCACACCCTCTTCGCGCAACCCCGTCATACCCGCGTAGGCGGGTATCCAGAGGGGTGGGATGACAGGGTTTCCCCTTCTTTAGGAGGGGCTAGAGAGGAAGCCCCTACTAGGGGGAGATTCAGGGAGGGTCACGCGCGCCCCGCCCAAAGCACCCTTTCCCCTCCTCCTCTTTTTGCGTCAGCAAAAGCGAGACGCAAGGGGTTCACACGCCATCACCTGTCACACACATCCGCGAAACGCAACGGTCATACACCGCCAGCCCCGCCAAACAGCCAGGCCCATCCTTAAAATCATTCCTAATCATTCACATCCTAGTTCGTACACTTGACAATAACAAACATATGTTGTAAAACAACAAGTAGGCGCTGATCCGACGGCCATCGGAACAGCGCCTCGAAAGAAGAACCATCGCCGTGTCCAGGGGCCGCGCAACCTTCGGACGCGAAGCAGCAACGACAACTGAATAGAGGTGACCGGTCTGCGGGCGGGAGCAACACATGGATCGCGCATGCGGCGCAAGCCGCCCGGACGATC
>JAAXHR010000109.1 GCA_012270805.1 Dehalococcoidia bacterium | reverse complement strand
TGGGCGAGCGTGGAAAGCCGGCTGCGTGGCAGGAGGGTGATCCGTTCAACCGTCCGACGGACATCGTGGTGCATCCGGAGTCAGGAGACATATTCATCACGGACGGTTACGGGAACTCGAGAGTCCACAAGTACGACTCTGATGGCAACCACGTCAAGTCATGGGGCGAGCCGGGCGCGCTGGATGGGCAGTTTAGTCTGCCGCACAACATCTGCCTTCTAGGCAATGACAAGATTGTTGTAGCGGACCGCGAGAACTTCAGGATTCAGGTGTTCAGTCTGGATGGCGAGTATCTAGGTCAGAAGCACATGCATCGTCCCATCGCGTGTTCCAATGGTCGCGCGGGGGATGATCGGATGTATGTCGCTGAGGCCGGTGCGCCGGCGGTGCAGAAGGGTGTCCGCAATCTGGGCAACCGCGTCGTAGTGCTGGACATGGATCTGAACGAGGTTGACAAGTTCGGTGCCGATCTTCCGGGCGAGGGACACGACCAGTTCATCGCGTCGCACGGCATCGCGACGGATTCGACTGGGGCGGTCTATGTCGCCGAGGTGTCGTACACCAACACCGGGTCGAACTTGAATCCGCCGCGTGAAGTTACTAGTTTGCGGAAGTGGGTGGCGGTTTAAGTCGGCGTTTCGGTTGATCGATCGACCCGCCACGCGGCGATTTGTGCGGCGTGCTCTTCGTAGTGGAGGAACGACCACTCGTCGATAAGCCGACGTCTGGGGTGGTCTTGGTCGAAATGGCTGGCTGGCGTGTTGGCTAGGGTGTCGCGGAGTCGGCGGTGGGTCGAATCTAGTCGTTCGATGACTTCGCGGGGTGACGCGTCGCCCATAGTGGATATCGCCTCTTCGTTGAGGGAGTCCGCATCTGGTTCAGGGTAGTCGTAGCCGTCGTCGGGCGTCTTGAGGGCGGTCATCAGGAGCCGCTCCCACGCGCCGATGTGCCAGAGGATCTGGTTGACGGACCACTCGCCGCAGGCTCCGGGTTCGGCGGCGTCTTCGCTGCGGAGCTCGTTGAAAGATGCGCGAAAGCGACGCCATGCGTCATCGATGGCGAAGATGATGAGCCGTTTGGTGGTATCTTGATCGTGTTGGGGCATTCGGAGTTAGCGGCAACTACGTAAAGCGATAGTAACCTAGCCGTAACTCGCAAACACGTTGTGAAAATATCTGAGGAGACAGACAATGTTTGGCAAAGACGTGAACAGGGGCAGTGTGAAGTCAATCGTGGCTCCGATCGCATCGTTTGCGCTTCTCGGCGTTCTGGTTGTTGGCGCAGTGATATTCGGCAATCTAGTTGTCGAACGTGCGGATGGGTGCAGATCCTTCGGATCGCCCGCAGAGGACGATAGTTCAACTCTGCTTGTTTTATCCGATGATGAGGACGCGTTGATGTTGTGCGATGTCGGCACCGAGACGGTGAAATACGAACCACCTAATGCGGACAATTCAAAGGCGCTGATCGGGAAAGCGAGGCTTCGGCTTTACAACGGAGACGAGGTCGTGTTGCCGGATAGTTTGATCGGAAGGACGGAAGGGAATGATCTCGTGCAAAACGATCTGAGAATTTTCCTGTACAAGAAGGGCGAGTTCGGCGAAGTTGAAGGCTGTTACGGCGATACGTACGTTGCGGATGATAATGACGAAATTTGGAGCGACGACCCCTTTGGCGTATTGTCGGACCCGGATGCCATCGAGTCCTGTTGGTTGGAAATCGAAGACCTGTCCGAGTGATGGCAGGAGGTTCACGGTCAAGGAGGTGTCATTCCGAGCGTAGCGAGGAATCTTTGCGTCTCAAAGGGTTGCAATTAGATTCTTCACTTCGCTTCGCTCCGTTCAGAATGACATGATCGGGAGTATCTTAATGACTTGACCGGGATCATCCTATTGAAATGACCGGGCACCCCTGCGGCATCGCTTTGCTTGCCGCGTCTCCCTCGCTTGGTGAAGGGGACGAAGGACGGCGGTTACGCGCGCCTCCCGAATGCCGTAACATGCATGGCATAGCTAATGGACTTGGCGCCTACGGGCGAGGAGAGATGTCATGACGATCGTCGGCGATGGTGATTACAGGTATGAGGTGTTGCCGGAGTGGCCGAAGAATATGCCGGAGAGTTGGAAGTTTGGGATGGCCTCGGACGTGGCTGTCGACTCCAAGGATCGGGTCTGGGTGTTCGCCCGCGAGCAGCATCCGGTGACTTGGTGGACAACTGATGGTGATCTGGTTGGTAGCTGGGGCTACGGCCTGACGCTTGGCATCGCGCCCGAGTTCTTCTTCCGTGAACCGCACGGCATCTTCATCGACTCCGACGACAACATCTGGCTGTCAGAGAAGCAGCGGCACATCGTCACGAAGCACAACCAATCGGGCGAGATTCTGATGGAGCTGGGCAACCGAGACTGGGCGGCAGTGACCAACACCTGGGACGGTCGACATGGCGAGCCTTTCAACTCGCCGACCGGAATCGCGATCGGCCCGAACGGGAAGATCTACGTTTCGGATGGCTACGGCAACCGGCGCATCCACCGTTTCTCATCCGACGGCGAATTTGAGATGAACTGGGGAGTTCCTGGCGACGGGCCGGGCGAGTTCGCGCTGGTCCACAACGTCGGTGTCGATGACGAGGGTCGAGTGTACGGCTGCGACCGTGAAAACAGCCGCATCCAGATCTTCGACGGCGACGGCAACTTTATCGCCGAGTGGACCGACATGTCCGCGCCGGGCGATATCCACTTCCGCGACGGTTTGGCCTATGTGGCGGAACAAGGCGATGGTTGCGCGGTGTCAGTTTGGACGCTGGACGGTGAGTTGGTAACGCGCTGGCGCGGGGACGACGAAGCGAAAATTCTAGGCGCCGCGCACGGTATCTGGACCGACTCTGAGGGAAGTATCTACGTGGCAGAGATTGGCACGCCGGAGCGAGGTCAGCGCGTGAGGAAGTTCCAGAAGTTGTGAGATTTGTGACAAACGCAGGTTGACGCTTGAGGCTTGAAGGCTATCTTTGATGTAGAACATAGGAGCTATATCAAGGCGAGCGCTAAATGACCATTATGGAAGGACGTACGTCGACCGTCGAACAAGAGGTGAGTTCGATCAAGGCGACTTTGGAGCATCTCGCGACGAAATCCGATCTCGCCGAGTTGAAAGCCGACCTAATGTCGGAACTTACGTGGCGGATGTTCGGGATGGTTGTAGGTTTGATGGTAGGTATCGCTTCAGTTGTCGCCGTCGTTCAGACGGTTTTCGATTGACTGGCATCGCGAAACGCTTGATCATTTGAGCGACACTTCCACCAGCTCGCGGAGAACGTTGGCGAGGAGGAAGACGATGAGGCCTAGCGCGAGGACGGCGTTGTAGCCGAGGAGTTTCGACGTTGCGCCTTCGCGGAGCGTCTCCGCCGTGGACATGCGTCGTCGTCGCCAGACGATGTAGAACATCCATAGGGCCAGCGCGATCTTGATGCCGAGAAAGATGGCCCACGAGACGGTGGCTTCGCTTCCTTGAATCCGTGAGAACATCAAGATGATACCGGAGACGATGAGAGTGACGACGGCGATGTCGATGATCTCGCGGTAGGCCGGGGCGATCAGTGACATGGCGGATGCCATCTTTTCGGGCTGAGTCGTGGTGAGCGGTCGAAGAATGAGGGCGTGGAAGATGCTGCCGCCGATCCATGAGATCGCGGCGATACCATGGGCGTAACGCACGAGTACCATTAGCCAATCGCCGATGCCGATATCTGAGAACATGACCGATAAAAGCATACAAGTCGAGACTTCTAAGACGATACTACTGCTGGGCGCGATCAATATGGACTTGCTGATCGAGACGGAGCGGTTGGCGCGGCCCGGCGAGACGTTCGTGTGCGACCGGCTCTATACCTCTGGAGGCGGCAAGGCCGGCAACCAATCAGTTGCCGCAGCGCGATTCGCGGGTGGTACGGGCGGTGCGGTGAAGATGTTTGGTCGAGTAGGGGATGATGCGTTCGGCAACGAGTTGCGGGGTTTCATGTCCGAGCAGGGCGTTGACATGAGCACCGTTACGACCGATACGGAGATCGAGACGGGTGTGGCGATCATCTTCATCGATCTGACCGGCGAGAACTTTGTTCATGCCATCTATGGTGGGAACGGCAAGTGCGGTGATGTCGAGGCGGATGCGACGATCGAAGCGATGTCTGATGCCGGAGTCTTGCTGGTGCAACAGGAGATACCTTTGGAGTGCAGTTTGAGAGCGATGGTTGCGGCGCAGAAGCGTGGGGTGTCAGTCGTGCTGGATCCAGCGCCTGCAATATCGACCGATGAGGTGCCGGACGGATTTTACGGCTACGCGGATATTGTGACACCCAACGCGATCGAAGCGGAAGCGTTGTCTGGTGTGGCGATCAGCGATGTTGGTTCGGCGGAACGCGCTGCCGACAAGATACGCGAGTTGCGCGGCTGCGCATGCGTCATCGTCACGATGGCGGGCGATGGAGTGTTTGTGTCGTCTGACGGATTGCGCGGGCATATGCCGCCGTTCGAGGTGGATGCGGTTGCGACAGTTGCGGCGGGCGATGCGTTTGCTGGAGTGTTGGGACGTGCGTTGTGTGAAGGCAACGGTCTCGAGGATGCGATCCGTTTGGCAATGGCGGCTGGTGCTTTGTGCGTGTCGCGACCTGGGACTCAGTCTGCGATGCCTTACCGCGATGAGGTATTGGAGTTGGTGGCTTCGGCAACCTGAGTTCTAGGACCTACTGATACGGCGGCGGACCAGAGATATCCGCGAGGGATTTGATGCCTTCTGCCTCCATCAGCGTTAACAGTCCACGGTTCAGACGTCCGGGTAGGGCGGGACCTTCGTAGACCATGCTGGTGTAGAGCTGAACCGCTGATGCCCCAGCGGCGAACATGCGCCATACGTGTTCAGGCTCGGAGATGCCGCCGCAGGAGACGATGCTCGCGTGTTTGCCCAAAAGAGCGGCTACCTCGGCGGTCATGCGTTCGGTGTTGTTTAGCAGGGGTGCGCCGCTGAGACCGCCTTTGCCCACGGCGAGTCGGCCATCTTCAATCGGGACTGTGTTTGCGATCACCAGGCCGTCGGCACCTGAGTTGACCGCGGTTTCGGCAAGGGCCAAGGCCGTGCGGCGAGCGTCGGGTTCGTTTGTCCACGGCGGCAGTTTGACCAATAGAGGTGTCGAACGAGTTTCCGACTTTCGTAACAACCCGACGAGGTCGCGTAGTCTGGCTGGATCGTGGAATACGCGCAGCCCGACGGTGTTGGGGCTCGATATGTTGAGTTCGACGCCTGCGACGAGGGGTGCGATGGTGCGGTAGCATTCCGCGATCTGTTCCTCGATCGAGCCGGAGATGCTGGCGAAGGTCTGTGAGCGATATCTACCCAGTCGTGCCAGACGCGGCCTGATGCGGGATAGGCCTTCGCCGGGAAATCCGAGAGCGTTGAGGAGGGCGGCGGATTCTGGCAAGCGGACCATCCGTCTTCGCGGGTTGCCAGCGCGTTCGGCCAAGGTTACAGTGCCGCCGCAGACGAAACCGAAACCGAGATCGATTAACGGTTTCAGCACTCGGCAGTTCTTGTCGTAGCCGGCGGCTAGTCCTATCGGAGAAGGCAACTCGACACCGGCGACTTTAGTCTTCAGCGCCGGGTCGCCGCGCCTGGCTTGGGCTCCAAGCGTCTTCCAGATGAGCGGTACGTGCAACGCGTACTCGGAAAGTGCGTGGCTTTGCTCTTCGTCTAGCGAGAAGAGGAGCGGTCTTACCAGCCGTTTGTACACGTGTTGACGGTTTTAGTTCGGAGATTGAAGTTCGACAACGTAGAATCGAAACGTTGCGATGCGGTTATCATTTTCTCATATCTGTGCCGCGATGCCGTTGGAAATTCTGCTAGATGCTCTCTGTTGCAGTATGAACGGGCAACCCGACAAAGTCTAGAGATTGTCAAAGCTATGGACCTCGAATTCGAAAGAGGTGATGTCGACCGTCCGTGCGGTCACGCGCTCGTCTACTTCCGTGACGCGAACGACAACGACGCGATCGGTGTCACCTACATCGTGATCCTGCCGGTGCCGCTGGACATCGGCAAGTACATGCCGCCGTTTCTTGCGGGTCAAGTTGCGGAGATGTCAGCGAACGTCATCTCGTCCTTCGCGTTTCCGCCTGCGCCCGAGCCTTTCAAGAGCCTCGACGAAGCTCAAAGGATTGCTGCAATCAGAGACGACGATCTGGTGTTTGGCGGCACGATTTCGTTCGGCGACGCATTCGAGATGATGGAGCGCGTGAACGAGGCGAGCGCGGAGTACGGTCGACTCTACAGCGAAGCACATGGCGATGGCGACGACCTTGATGTCGCGATCGATGCGCTTGGCGAGGAGGATGACTTCGACGAACCTGGCTACGACCTGATGTACGGCTGGATGGATGAGGCGGAGTTGTTGACCGAGCTATCGCAGCAGATGGGCCGAATGCGTTACTCGGTGGAATCTGGCGACCGGGATACGGCGCTGGAGACGGAGGCGAAGATCCGTGCGATCGGTCGCTACCTCCCGGCGAATCGTGAAATCTCGAAGATAGTAGCAGCCGCGACCTCGACCTCGCCACGCGCATCAGAGTTAGCCCGGCTTTACGTCGAGCGTGCCTACTGCCTATACCGCGAAGACTACCTGCGGTTGAAGAAGATCGACGAGGATATTGCGGGAATCGATTCTGGATAGGGGGGATGGCCGATGACCCCTTCACAACTCTAGCGATTATGGTAGTTCTAAAAAAAGAAATCTGAAATGGTTTACGTCGATTGGAAACTGATAAACGGCCTCCTGCCGAATGTGATGGAATGTCCGAGTTGTTTGACAACAGTGGAATTCCAATGGGCAACGGAGAACGTGCCTTCGCGGCACTACGATCCCCGGTTTTTTCATGAAACGAGACCTCCTACTCCGAAATCTCCTTGGTCGATTATTGGTGATGAATGTCTGGCTTGTTCGCAGATGGTCGCGTACGTGTTTGAAGTCGAAAAAGTTGATGACGGTTATCAACCAAAAAACGAAACTCTTAGGTTGGTTCTGCCACAATTCAAGAAGCGTGATACGGAACATTTCGGGAATCTAGTTCCTTCTGCATTTTTCGAAGATTACTCGGAAGCAATAAAGGTCGTGGACGTGAGTCCAAAGGCGGCCGCGATTCTGGTTAGAAGAGCATTGCAGTGCGTTTTGAACGATCGGAACTTTAAGGGAAAATCGCTCTTCGATCAAGTCGAAGCGATGGTGAAAGACCAGTCGACACCAGAGGATCTGCGCATTGCAGTCGACTTGATTCGCAATTTCGGTAACTTTGGTGCCCATCCACTTACTGATCGACAGACGTTGACGTTGGTGGACGTTGAACCAAACGAGGCAGAAAGTTGCATCCAACTTCTCGAAGAACTCTTTTTGTTCTATTATGTAGAACCTGCACGTAGACGGGCAAGGTTAGATCCTCTTAAAGACAAAGTAGAAGGTTTAGGCAAACCCATATTAGGTTCAATCCAGACGACATCCTAGTCTTCGATAGTTGCACATCAAATATTTCACTTCGTGTCGTAGCATCAACGTTACCTTGACAACGAATGACGGTCGATCGTAAATGTCGCTAATGCCCAGTCAGATTGGCGGGATTCGCGGATGTGGAGCAAGGTTGAACATGAGCGATGGGATGCCGCCCCACCCCAGTCATGACAACAACTGCTGGACAGCCGCCTCGATCCGCTGAGCGGTTAGGCTGTTCGGTTGCCATTTGTGGCGCAGGACGGATCGGGCTTTGGTCACGGAAGGAGCCGGTGGTCCCAAACCGGCGATTACTGTTTTCGCTTCTACAGCCGCGCGCCGGCCCATCCGTGAAAGATCGGTGTGGTCGCCGTCGTTGGGATCGTATCCCGGGATGGGTAGCTTCCAGAGATGTTTGTGTAGGTGACGGATTTCTTTCTTCCAGTTTGTTGGACAAAAAGGTTTTGCAGCCTTTGCCAACGCGTTGCTGTTGATTATTGCGAGTAGGTAATATGCTTCGTCTAACGTGCGGCAAGTCACTTGATAGAGATTGGTGTCTAAGACGGCTTTATCGTTGCTGATCAGTGTTGCTGTAGGCTCGCCGCTGGTTGTGTAGGCGATGCGAACTGGACGGTCGCCGGGATCGCGGAGCCATTCCAGCTGGCTGGTTAATTTGTTGATGTAGTTGAGGTTTTGATAAAGAGACTTTTTGTCGTTCTTGCCTTTGTTGGCGTCCCAAAGCGATGACATCGTGTTCCAACGCGATCGCATCCGGGCATCTAGGCGGGCGACGTCTACCGTGCACGCGTTGTGCCTGATATTGCCAGTTTTCGGATGCGCAGGGCAACTGCTGTGATCGAGCGGTAGCGTCATGGATGATTTGTCCACCGGCAAAGCGGCGGTTAACGGTGGCAACGCCACGTAGGGAGCGATGCTCTCGCCTAGATAGATGTCAAATAGGTTGTCCTCGTGGACGACATTGCCATGCAACGCGCTGACATCGTATCTCTTTTTGTCTTGACCAGACGTGCGCGGATAGGTGATGAAGGTGCCGGGTGCCGCCATTTTAGTTTGGTTTGGTTCAGTAGTTACGAAATACAAGCGGCGGTCGAAAACATCAGCACCACGCGATGTCAAGTCGGCGTAGGGCGAATGGAACTTGCCGTCGTCGTGGTGCAGGGTTTCTGCGCGGCGAGTCACTTGCGGGGTGTCGGTAGGTCCGCGCCATATCTCAACTAGTGCCGGCGCGAGCGCATGGGCCTGTCGTTTGATCCTGTCGAAATCGTTGCCGCTTTCGCGTGCTCGTGCGAACACGACCGCGCTGGCGATAGGGAAGAATGAGTTGGGTTCTAGATTGTCTAGGTCGTATGGTGTCTTTGTGGTGAAATCGACGACGACGGCGTGTTTAGTGTTGCCGCCTTGCGACTGCCAGTAGCCACTGCGCCACTTCAGGTGCTGTCCAGAGTGCAGTACGCTATGAGGCAGGACCATTCCGATTTGCCCATCTGGTTTCAGATACAGGTCGGTGACACGGCTGAAAAACAACGTGGCAATATCCTGATTGGGTGCCTGCCGACCGCCGGCCCAGATGCCGTACGTGTTCTGGCTGAGGTTTACTAGCTCCTCGCGGACGATGTCGGAGCTGCGGCTGTAAGTCAGCCATGGGGGATTGCCGACGATGGCGTTGACGCGTTGCTCGGAGATGACGGCAGGTCGCACCATATTGCGTAGATAGTAGGCCCAGACGTGGTCGCGGTTTATGGCTTGTAGTTTCCGCATCTGCTCCGCGGTCTGCGTCATGGTGGCGCGTTCTATGGCATCGGTTATCTGGTGTTGATCCAGGACGGTGTCGGAATCGGTGCCGTGGACTACGGCTTGTGCCAGATCGAGGAGCAGGGGATCGAAGCGATCGCTTTCGCGAGCTAAAGACATCGGGATGTCGAAGGCGACGGTATCGGTTTCGCCGGGTAGCTGCTCAGTGGTGCGGAGGGTTATGTGGTCGGGTCGAGTCAGGACGTTGCGCTCGTATCGCAGTTGCAGAGAATCGCCGAGGTAGATGGGCGGTGAGACGTCGTCCTGGTGACCGTCGTCTCGTGCGTCCTCGATAACTTCGCTTGAGTTGAGCACCCACGTCGCCTTTGCGAGTTGGACGGCTACCGGATGCAGGTCGATGCCGATGACGTTGTTCTGAAGTTTTCGAAGAGTCTCGATGGGGTGTTGGTTATCCGAGTGGCTGATGATGTTGCGAACGAGGCATTCAATGAATGTTCCCGAGCCGCAAGATGGGTCCATGGCGACGGTGTTTTGCGGGTCGGTGATCAACTCTTCGACAATGGTTTGCGCAAGCCAGCGAGGGGTGTAGTACTCGCCCATCTTGCGGCGTTCCTCGGTTGTGATGGTGTTCTGATAGAGGATGGCGGCTAGTTCGTCTGCGCGTTTGGACCAGTCGAATTGCGCCACTTTTCTGGCGATGGCTCGGATGTACTGCGTAGCGCCGATTTCGGCGGACCACTGGAAAAGGTCGGATTCGATGACGCCTTTGAGGTTGGTATGCGCGTGGAGAGTGTCGCCGTTGAGCAGGGCTTCTGGAGCATGTTCAGCTTGGTGTTCAATGTCAATTTCGAAGTGTGCTTGAAGAATGAGTGCGATTAACGTGGTGAGATAAGTGTGGCGTATGAAGAGCCAATCGGCGGTATCGGGATCACCCGTCGAGTCTTGTCCGAGTGCGACTTCGAGCAGGTCTTGCCAGAGTTTTCGCTTGACGGCTACGGTCGGGTTGTCGCGGTTTGCGTCGTGTGCGTCTTTCAGTAGCGCGGTCGCTTGCTTCAGCAGGTCGCTGCCGCCGGCGAGATGCTTGGTAAGGGTGTCGGGACTCGGCGCGATGTTTCGCGCGTCGGTGTTGATGATGTCGAAGAGGTATTCACGGAGGTCGGGGCCTTGAGTTGGGCGCTCGAAGGTGTGCTCAGGGTTCCGGGCGATCGGCAGGATGCTCTCGCCGATGTTGCGTTTCAAGTAGTGCTGGCCGTCGGTGAGGATTCCGTTCTCGATGCCCCAGCCGGATTTCACCGATTCCAACAGATAGCCGTCTAGCTGTGCGATATAGTCTGGGTCGATCTGCCCGTTAACGATGAGGTTTCTTTTGAACTCGATATAGGTGTTGCGCGTGTACATATCGACGCGCTTGATGCTGTCCTTTGAAGGAGGAACCTCGGTTTTGATTTCCTTGGCATCGGCGATTAATCCGGTGTGCAAGGCGAAGTCGCGAAATGCGGTGCGGATATCGTTTTCGGAATCGCCAGCGTCTCGGCAATCCAAGATGTTGCCGAGAAACTCTATCGAGGTGTTGTTGCGACGGTCGAGTTCGGTGGTTTGTGATTGGACTGAAGGCAACTCCGATTGCTTCCGGCTTGAGGCTATTCTCCGATGACTGTTTTCAGTTGTTCGACGGTGATGTTGGCGCCGCTGGCGATTAAGACGACGCGCTTGCCTCGAATCTGATCGCGGATCGATTCTGCTCCGGCGAGCGATGTGGCGCCTGCGTGTTCGACGAGTGTGCGGGTGGTGGCGATCAATGTGACGATGGCTCGTTGGATGGCGTCTTCGGTCACTAGAAGGAAGTCGTGGAGGTACTTTCGGAGCATGCCGACTGGGTAGTCGTAGGATGATCCGGTGGCGAGCCCTTCGGCGGCGGTTTCCATTTTGGCGTCTACGGTGGGGCCTTCCATCTTTTTCCAAGACAGATAGACCGAGGGCGCGGCTTCGGCTTGGACACCGACGATTTTGGTGCTCGGCGATAGGCTCTTGGTTACGATGCTCGCGCCGCAGGCACCGCTCCCGGCACCGACCGGGACGATGATGTAGTCGATGTCGCTAACGTCTTCGTGGATCTCGAGGGTGTAAGTGCCGACGCCGGCGACGAGCATCGGTTCGTTTGCCGGGTGAACGTACCTCATGCCTTCTTCACGAGCCAATGTCTCGGAGTAGGCTCTTGCTTCGTC
>JAAXHR010000340.1 GCA_012270805.1 Dehalococcoidia bacterium | reverse complement strand
TTCCGACATTGGGTAGATGTGGGCGAAATGCAGAATCCCTATCGGTTTGCAAAACGCCAAGCTCCAACCAGTCTCTTCAATCACCTCTCGTCGGAGTGCATCTTCAGGCGTTTCGTCAGGCTCAAGTCTGCCGCCAGGAATAATGTGCACTTCGTCGGGGTCCTGGACCAACAGCACGCGGTCGCCGTCGATCACGACTGCCCGGGCGGATGTCACGTGCCTGGCAGGAGGCGTACTGTTGGTCAAATAACACGTGATTCGCATCGTGCCCAGTGGCGGCCAGATACGCGTTCCTTCCGCAAATGCGGTCAGCGGAGCTAAGAAATCTGCCAGGTCGTCATCCATCTTCTCGTCTCCCGCCTTGCACGTTTTACGGCACAATCTGGCTCAACAGTCGAGCTTTGATCTCGGAACGTTTGCAACTACGTATCCCAGTAGCTTCTTCTAAGATCGCACCTCGAACATAACTTCAGGCCAGCTCCTTTACCATCACGAATGATTCCACCTCGATCAACTCATCAGTGCCGTCTTCGCGCCGCCGTTGCCAATGGTCCATGACCGGGTCCCCGCATACTCTGAATCCCAGCCGTTCGTATAGTCGGATCGCGTCTGTATTGTCGATCGCTACCTCTAGGTTGATAGCCTCCAGACCTCTATCTGTGGCCACGGCTTCGACCGTCTTCACTAACGCGGTCCCGATTCCTTGACGACGGAATGCCGCGCCAACATCAAGTGCGAATAGACGCAACGAATTTCGCATCTGAAAACGTGCACCGCCAATACTGACGGTTCCTACAACCTTTCCACCCTTCGTCGCCACGAGCATGGTGCGATTTCCGTCCCTGCTTTCCTCGAAGCGGTGAGTGAGTTGACTCGCGCCAACCCCCGGTGCAAGTGCGTCAGACAAGGCTGCAAGGTCGTGTTCACCAGCCGCCCGGATATCAATTCTCATCCTTGTGATTTTGGACGTGAAGCCCGTCCCCCGTTTCGCCAAGAGAGCGTCATTTTCCGCGCGCAGTCACACCAACAACATCCCTTAAATCAGCAACGTGACCGACGATGTGGTCCGGTGGTTGAAGGTCGGCTGGATACTGCCGATCGCGATGTACCCACGCGGCCTTCATCCCGAACCGCTTGGCTCCGTCTATGTCGGCCCGAGGATTGTCGCCTACGAACATGACCTGCTCGGGAGACGAGAGACCGGTCAGTTCCAATGCGTCGCGGAAAATCCTCGGATCCGGTTTGGCATAGCCGGCCTCTTCTGAAACGATGACGAAGGGTGCGAGCTGATCTAGACCTGCGGCCCGGCAGGCGATGTGCTGAGTAGTCGTATTTCCGTTGGTGACGATGCCCCATGGCATTCGATGCTCGTTGAGATCGGCCAGAAGACCGTTGATGCCCGCATCCGGCTGCACGTGTTGTTTCATCTCGGAGCGGTACCAAGGTAGCAACCGCTCTGGGTCGAGTCTGGCTTCGGGCCACTCGTNNCGTTGCGAAGACGTTCCTCGTAGAAGCATGTGGCGAAACGGATGAAAGCGGCCTCCCGGTCTATAAGAGTGTTATCTAGATCGAAAAGTACGCCGCGGATGACGTCGTCCAATGTAATCCTCCGATTTTCCGGGTCTGCAATCACCATCTTAAACCGTCATTTCGCGGCTTTCTGCCGTCCGATCATGCGTCTAAGATTGCAACATCGATCGAACACCTCTTCAACGAGAACCTGTTCTCATGACCGCTACCTACACCGAACCAGCCCTTTCACCCTCCCTCTTCCATCGCCACCTGATGGACACTACTTCCCCCTTGATGTCCTACGATGGCGGCGATGTCGCGGAATGGCAAGCCCGACTGCGCCCGAAAGTCCGTGAACTCGTCGGACTCCCTGACGGCGCTCGCATCCCTCTCAACCCGCAGTCCCTCTGGCAACGAGACCATCCTTACGGAACTATAGAAAAACTCGTCCTCAGCAGCGAACCCGGATCCGACATCCTCGCCTACCTCTGCTTGCCCGCAAACGCTACGCCTCCGTATCCGTTCTTCATCTGCGTCCAAGGCCATACCACAGGCATGCACCATTCCATAGCGGTAGAACGCGACGATAACAACATCCCAATGAAGATCGAGGGTGATCGCGACTTCGGACTCCAATGCATGCAACGAGGCATAGGCGCGCTATGCATTGAGCAACGCTCTTTCGGCGAACGACGCGAACTGCATCAAGACTGGGTGTCGACCCATCCGTGTCATGACGCTACCATGCAGGCTTTGATGCTCGGAAGACCGTTGATCGGTCAACGGGTCTTCGACGTTGATCGCGGGCTAGACTTCCTCGAAACACGCGACGACGTCGATTGGTCGCGCATCGGGATAATGGGCAACTCTGGTGGAGGCACAATCAGCGTCTTTTCTGCCGCTCTGCTACCACGCATCACCCACGCCATGCCATCCTGCTATTTCTGCACCTTCCGCGATTCGATCATGTCGATCTATCACTGCGCCGACAACTACGTCCCCGGACTATTGCAGTTCGCCGAGAATGCCGATGTGATGGGGCTGTTCGCGCCGCGTCCCGTGGTTGTCGTCTGCGGCAAGGAAGACCCACAATTCCCGGTTGACGGCGTACGGCGCGCATTCTCGGATCTGCAAAAGATTTATCAAGCAGCAGGCGCGCCCGATCGCTGCCACCTAGTCGTTGGTGGTGGTGGCCACCGTTTCTACGCGGACGACGCTTGGCCGGTGATGATGCAAGAGCTTTAATTCGTCACTTGCGCCGACACGAGTTGAGCGTACAAACCGCCGCGCGCCAGCAATTGGTCGTGCGTTCCCTGCTCAACAACCTCGCCATCGTCGAGTACGAGGATGGTATCTGCGTCGCGTATCGTTGAGAGCCGGTGCGCGATCACGACCGTCGTCCTACCGACCATCAATCGATCCAGAGCTTCTCGAACAGTCGTTTCGCTAATCGCGTCTAGGTGCGAAGTGGCCTCGTCAAGTATCAACACCGGAGCGTTCTTGAGAATGGCGCGCGCGATCGCGATCCGCTGCCTTTGACCACCAGATAGCTGCATGCCGCGTTCTCCGACCCGGGTATCGTAACCGTCGGGGAAGGACTCTATGAACTCAGCGGCATTCGCCTGTCTCGCCGCCTCTTCAACTTCGGCGTCAGTTGCGTCCCGATGCCCAAGCCGTATGTTCTCACGGATCGTGTCGTTGAAAAGATAGGTGTCTTGAGCCACGAGCGCCATGCGACCGCGCAGATCGTCGAGCTTGAACTCTTCCAGCCGATTGCCCGCCAACTCGATAGTGCCTTGATCTGGATCCCAGAAGCGCATCATCAGATAGGCGATGGTTGTTTTTCCAGCGCCTGACCGACCTACGATGGCAACGGTTTTGCCGGATCCGATCCCTAAAGAAACGTCAACGAGTGCCTGTGGGTCGCCTTCCACATATGTAAACGCCACATCCTCGAATTCAACCGAGGGGATTGACGACGGTCTCTCATCGGCAGGCGAAGTCACCCCCGGGCCATCCTTAACCGGGACCACCTCATCATGAATTGCGAGAATGCGCCGTGAAGCGGCTAACGTCTCCATCATCTGCTTCATGGTCCGTGCCAACTCGGTCACCGGATTGAACGACGCTAATGCGAGCACGCTAACTACTGGCAGATGAGTCCGTTCGAGTTGACCGTCAAGCACCAGCCACACACCCATTGCCAAAACGGCGAGCCCTCCTAAGCCCATCATCGCCTCGATGAAACCGATTTGGAACGCCTGAGATTTCTGGAATCTGACAAGATGTCCGACATAGTCCCACCCCTTTTCGGACAACTCGTCGTTTCGGTCTCTACCACGCCCGAATGCTGAAATTTCCCGTATTCCCTGAATGCTGTCCACCATGTATGCGTGAATATCTCCCATCCCGCCGCGAATTTCATCGCCGAGGCGCTCCGTTCGCGCATTTGCAAAATACGGACTTATTGCAACGGCAACGAGGAAGGGTGCTAAAACCGCGGCGATCGGCCAAGAAATAATCAGTAGAGCCACGAGCAATCCGCCCGGGATCAGAATCGCAACGATCATCGGCGACACGGCGTGACCAAAGAAATACTCCACCGTCTCGACATCGCCTCCTACAACGCTTACGAAGTCCCCAGAACGCCGACGGACCATGTACGCAGGGGCAAGCGGTTCCAGCTTTTCGTACAAGTCGATGCGCATCCTAGCCAGTAGCCGGAACGCCATGTCGTGAGCCTGCCACGTCTCCAAGTAAAAGAACAGCGCAGACAAGGGTGCCAAAACGCATACCGCAATCACTAACGTCGTCAACGGCTCATCCCGAAACACTGCGCCGACCAATAGCGCCGCTAGCGCGCCGAGAATGATCACGGAACCGTGATTCAGCATCCCGAGAGCAACAGTTCCTAAGAACTGCCATCGCACTGGTCGCACCAGGCCCAACAACCTCATCCACACCGCTAAAGACCGGATGCTGACTTCGTCGTGATCTTTTGATGTTCGAGACGAAGGTCCATGATGATGACCAGTCGAGGAGCGCGGGAGATCTGGTAAGTCGTCGACTGAGACTTGATGCCGGGTCGTATCAATCGCATCTGGAATTGGAGCACCGACGCCTTCGTCAGTCTGTTGCCGCATCAACCCAGCGTAGGTCCCATCCGCATCCATCAACTCAGCATGCGACCCAATCTCTACCGCTCTACCCTCATCCATAACCAAGATGCGATCGGCGTTGATCACACTCGACAGACGGTGGGCGATTATCAGCGTCGTCCGATTTTCCATCAGTCGGTCGAGTGCTTCCTGTATCACTGTCTCGTTCTCGGCATCCACACTTGAGAGCGCCTCGTCCAGCAGTAATATCGGGGCATTCTTCAATAGCGCCCGGGCAATCGCCAACCTCTGACGCTGACCTCCCGACAGTCGGACCGCACGTTCACCTACCGCAGTCTCGTACCCCTGCGGCAAACGTGTGATGAATTCGTGCGCATTCGCGGCGCGTGCGGCATCCTCTAGTTCGGTCTGTGTAGCATCGGGTTTTCCGAATCGCAGATTATCGGCGACGGTCCCGTGAAATAGGTAAGTGTCTTGTGTGACCACTGAAATGTTGTCTCTGACCGTGCTGAGCGGCAAGTCTCTCAAGTCGTGCCCGCCGAGCTTTATCGACCCCTCTTGCGGGTCATAGAACCGGTACATCAACCAGACCAACGTCGATTTCCCGGCACCGCTCGCTCCGACCACTCCGAGCGTCTCACCCTCCCGCAATTCAAACGAGACATTGTCAAGTGCCGACCGATGCCCGCCGTCGTAGCCGAACGTGACTCGATCAAAAGTCACTTCCGGACTGATATCCGGCACTGATCGATCCGCAACCGAATCGGGTTCGACAATCGCTACCGGCTCATCCAGTATCCCGAACACGCTTTGCGCCGAAGACAGCGTAGCCATCCCTTGGTGGTAGAGGTTTACAAGCTCACGCATCGGCCTGAACACTTCGACCCCGAGCATGAGAATAATCAACAACGGCCGCAGTTCCATCTCGCCGTTGCTGACCCTGATCGCGCCCACCGCCAGCGCGACCGCGGCTCCCGTCGTCATGAACAAGATCGATGTCCCGCTAGTCGCCTGATTCGCAGCAACCACACCCATAGTGCTCCGGTAAAGATCATGGACACGTTTCGCCAACTCCTTACCCCGCTGCTTGCTCTGTCCGAACGACTTCAACGTGGCCAATCCCTGCACACTGTCCAAGAAATCCGAACCCAACTCACCATA